>CAMYMY010000020.1 GCA_947259625.1 uncultured Kiloniellales bacterium
CAGCCGTTCGATCTGGACGAGGCGGGCATCGACCGCTTCCCGGTTCGGTTCCGGGCCGTCCAACATGCGATCGTTGACGGCATGCGGTAGCGCAATGCGCTCGGCCAGGCGGCTGGCGACGCTGCTTTGCGTCGTGTTGTTGTCGAGGAACATGATGCCCCTGTTTTTCAGAGTCTGTAGAACCGGTTGCAGAGCGGCTTCGGACGTGGTGAAGCGCGAGCCCAGCACCGCCGCGACACCGATGTAGCCCTGGCCGCGACCCAGGATCCACTGCAGGCGCTCCAGGTTCTGTGCGGGCTCCAAGCCGGTCAAGAGCGCCCGCGGCCCAGGGTCGTCGTTCGGGAAGGTGACGGGTTCCATCGGCAGATCGATCAAGACCTCATGTCCCCTGGCGCGCGCCCGGGCGATCCAGTCGTCCAGCTGCTCCGCATAGGGTGAAAAGGAGAGGGAGATCTGGGGCGGCAGCCGATCCACCGCCTGCTCGGTGGCGGCCTTGGACAGGCCCAGGCCTGTTATCACCACGGCGATGCGCCGTGGTCCCTGGACGGCGGCCGCGGGTGCCGAGGCGATCTGTTCGGAGGACTCGGGCTGAGGCTCAACCCCGGTCTGCTCCGGCTCCTCCTGCGGGGTCGTCTCCGCGGGTTGGTCTGCGGCGACAGCGTCGGGCGGCACGCCCTCGGAGGTGGGTCTTGACCCCGCGGGTGGCGGTTCCTCGGCCGGCGGCAGGGCGATTGTGATGCCTGCTCCGGTGCGGGGGAGGTCCGCTGTCAGTTTCAGGACAACGAACCCGGCCGCCGCGGCGGTCACTCCGAGGACCAGCACCCACGCTATCGCCAGTACGCCGGGGCCCCGCTTTTGCCCGGATGACCGAAATGGCGAAGAGCGCGCCACTGGATCCCCGAGATGCGGTCAGTTGACCGCGCGTTGGTTGAACAGGGCGAGGCCCTGCAGCAAATCGAGCGCCCGGGCGAGCTGGAAGTCCTGTGGCTTATCGTTGTCTTCCGGCCCTGCCGGCATGGCCTCGAGTTCGCTGCCGTCGTCGGTACCGCCCTTGTTTTCCAGCGCACCGCGCAGGTCCGCCTCGCTCCGCCGCTTGCCGTTGTCCAAGGTCTCGATCTTGGCCTGCTCGACGACGATATCCGGTTCGATCCCCTTGGCCTGGATCGAGCCGCCGGACGGAGTGTAGTAGCGCGCGGTGGTAAGGCGCATGGCGCCGTGACCGGTGAGCGGGATGATGGTTTGAACCGAGCCCTTACCGAAGGAGTCGGTGCCCATAACGATGGCGCGGCGATGATCTTGCAGCGCGCCGGCGACGATTTCGGAAGCCGAGGCCGAGCCACCATTGATCAGAACGACGACCGGCAGTCCGTCGGCCAGGTCGCCCTGGCGCGCATTGAAGCGCTGGGCGCTGTCCGGATGGCGCCCGCGCGTCGAAACGATCTCCCCCTGATGGAGGAAGGCGTCGGACACGGCGATAGCCTGGTCGAGCAGGCCGCCCGGATTGTTGCGCAAGTCGAGGACATAGCCGACGAGCTTGTCGCCGATCTCTTCCTTCAATTTCCCGAACGCTTTTTCCAGACCGATGTCGGTCTGCTCGTTGAAGGCGGTAACCCGCAGGTAGCCGACATTGCCCTCGGCGCGGCTGCGCACCGAACGGATCTTGATCACGGCTCGGGTGATCGTCACGTCGAAGGGTTCCTGCTCGCCGCGGCGGATGGTCATTTTGATGTCGGTATTGATCAGGCCGCGCATTTTCTCGACCGCCTGACTGAGGGTCAAGCCCAACACCGGTTCGCCGTCGAGGTGGCTGATCAGGTCGCCGGCCTGGATCCCGGCCCGGAAGGCCGGCGTATCGTCGATCGGCGAAACCACTTTGACCAAGCCGGTCTCCATGGTCACCTCGATGCCGAGGCCGCCGAATTCGCCCTTGGTCTGCACCTGCATATCGCCGAAGGACTTGGCGTCCATATAACTGGAATGGGGATCCAGCGAGGCCAGCATGCCGCGGACCGCCGACTGTATCAGGTCCTCGTCGGAGACTTCCTCGACGTAGTCGGCGCGCACGCGTTCGAAGACGTCGCCGAACAGCTTCAGCTGCCGATATGTCTCGGACCTGTCGTCCTGGGTAGAGGCGGTCTGGGGGACCAGGAGAATCAGGGCGGCGAAAGCCACCATAAGTCGAATCTTAGGCATTAACCTTGCACCTTGTCGTTTGTGGTTGCCAGCCAGGGCAGCGGGTTGATCGGTTGCCCGCTCCGGCGGAGTTCGAGGTAAAGTATCGGATCGCCGTTCTCGCCATGGCTCATCACGCCCACCGGCTCGCCGGCCAGTACCCACTGGCCGGCCACCGCATCGATCCGGTCCAGACCCGCGAGCACTGTATGATATCGTTCGCCGTGTTGGATGATCAAGATTTGTCCATAGCCGCGGAATACGCCTGCATACCGGACGCGGCCGTCGTAGGGCGCGACGACCTGGGCCGCTCCGCGCGTAAGGATCGAAATCCCCTTGGACGTCGTGGCGGCTTTCTTGTCGCGGTCACCGAAAGTGGCGACCACCCGGCCACGCGCGGGCATGACCAGGGTGGATACGGCGGTTGATCTCGGGAAGTCCCTTACGTTGTCGGGCTTTTCCAGGGCGCGCTTGGCCGGTGGTGTGGCGAGCAGGGCTTGCTGCGTCTCCTGCGGCTGCGGTTCGGTCGGCGCCGTCGCTTGTTCGCCTGCGTCCCGGGTGGCGCGCTCGGCCGCCTCCCTCTCCTGGCGCGCGGCCGCCTCCTGGGCTTCCTCTTCGGCCCGTTTCTGCGCGTCGCGTTCCAGCTTGGCCACGAAGTCGCGCAGGTCCTTGGCTTCACGGGCCAGCTTGCGGACCCTGGCGCGGGCCGCCCGCTGCTCGGCGCTGGTCACGTTTTCCAGCCCCCGTTTGCGCTCGATCAGTCGCGCCAGGCGCTTGCGCTCGGCCTCGAGGTTCTGGGTTTCGGCCGCAAGATCGCCCTGTTTGAGCGCGATTTGCCGGCGCAGCCCGTCGAGCGTCACCAGTTCGGCCCGCAGAACCCGGCCCCGGCGTTCGATGACCGGTACCGCGACGCTCAGCAGCATGGCACTGCGTAGCGTATCGACCGGTGCGTCTGGAGCGGCGAAGGCCACCTCCGGCGGTCGGAGGGCGATGCGCTGCAGTGCGCCCAGCGTCCGGACCAGCCGGCTCCGCTGGCTCTGTAAGGCCGCCTGCTTCTCCGTTCGCTCCGCTTCGAGCCCGGCGAGCGCGTGCTCCGTGGCCGAAAGCGTCTCTTCCAGATCCTGTGCCGCGCGCGCCGCCGCCACCACGTCGCGCCGCAGGCCCTTGATCTCATCCTTCAACGCCTGCGCTTGGCGGCCGAGCGCCTCGGCCTTGGCCCGGTCTTGCTCGAGGGCGCGCTCCACCTCCTTCAGGCGGGAGTCGTCCGCCAATACGACAGGGCCGGACAGCGACAGCAGCAATGCGCTCAACATGCCGATGACCGGCCCGGGGGCAGACCTCATTTTTCTGGAAGGCCCCCGCACCACGCTACTCCGCCGCCGCATCTCTGGTCTCCGCGGCCCGGCACAGCAGGGACCGGCCGGTCATTTCCGCCGGCTGGGCCAAGCCCATCAGATCGAGAACCGTGGGCGCGATGTCGGCTAACCGGCCGCCCGCCAGGGCGCAAACGCCGGCCGGCGCGTTAGCCAGGATGACGGGCACGGGGTTCATGGTGTGCGCCGTATGCGCCTGTCCGGTTCCGTGGTCCATCATCTGCTCGGCATTGCCATGGTCGGCGGTAATGATCAGGGCGCCGCCCGCGCGGCCGACGGCTTCGGCCAGACGGCCGAGGCAGGCATCCACCGCCTCGACCGCCTTGACGGCCGCGTTCAGGTCGCCCGTATGCCCCACCATGTCGCCGTTGGCATAATTCGCCACAATCAGATCGAAGCGTCCGGACTCGATGGCCTCGACCAGCCCGTCGGTCACTTCCACGGCCGACATCTCCGGCTTGAGGTCATAGGTCGCGACCCGGGGCGAAGGCACCAGGATGCGCTCCTCGCCCGGGAAGACCGCTTCACGGCCACCGTTGAAGAAGAAGGTAACGTGGGCATACTTCTCGGTTTCGGCAATGCGCAGCTGCTTGAGGCCGGCTTCCGCCACGACTTGGCCCAGGGTCTCCCGCAAATTCAGGGGCGGGAACAGGGTGGCCAACCGGGCGTCGAGCGCCTCGGAGTAGCCGGTCATGCCGGCGGCGGCCGCGAAACGCACGACCCGCGGGCGTGCGAAACCCTCGAAATCCGGCACCAGCAGGGCGGAGAGGATCTCGCGCGCCCGATCGGCCCGGAAATTGGCCATGATCAGCCCGTCGCCGTCCCGCATGCCCGCGAAACCGCCGATCACCGAGGGTTCCAGGAACTCGTCGCTCTGGCCGGCCTCGTAACCCTGCCCGATGGCGGCCAAGGGGTCCGGGGCGGTCTTGCCGCGCGCCTCGACCAGTGCGCGGTAGGCCCGCTCGACCCGTTCCCACCGCTTGTCTCGGTCCATGGCATAGTAGCGGCCGCAAAGAGTAGCGACCGGTGCCCGGGCCGCCATCTGGAATTCCGCGACGAAGTCCCGGGCGCTACGTGGCGGGGTGTCGCGGCCGTCCAGGAAACCGTGGACGGCGACTGGCAGGCCCGCCTCGGCCAGGATGTTGGCGAGCGCCGCCATGTGGTCCTGGTGCGAGTGCACCCCGCCGGGCGACAGCAGGCCGAGCAGGTGGGCGGTGCCGCCGGACGCTTTGAGCGCCTCGATGAAGCCGACCAGCCTCGGGTTGTCCGTCAGCGCGCCCTCGGCGATCGCCTGGTCGATACGCGGCAGGTCCTGCAGGACGACCCTGCCCGCGCCCAGGTTCGTGTGGCCGACCTCGGAGTTGCCCATCTGGCCCCCGGGCAGGCCGACCGCCAGTTCCGAGGCGTCGATCAGCGCATGCGGTGCGCCCTCCATCAGGCGGTCGAGCACCGGGGTGCGCGCCCGTCCGATGGCGTTGTCCTCGCAGGTCTCGCGGTGGCCCCAGCCGTCCAGGATGCAGAGAACGACGGGGCGGGGGCGGGTTCCCTCGACCATGAGGCTCTATATAGGGTATTCGGGCGGCAATCCATAGGCCTTTGGCGTGCTTCAGGCGCGGTGGTAGGGGTGCCCCGAAAGGATCGTCTGCGCGCGGTAGAGTTGCTCCAAGGTCAGGGCGCGGACCAGCAGGTGCGGCCAGGTCATGGGTCCGAGCGCCAGCACCAGGTCGGCCCGGTCGATGACCGCTTGCGACAGGCCCTCGGCCCCGCCGATCGCGAAGGCCAAGTCCTGCAGCCCCTCGTCGCGCCAGCGGCCGAGGAGAGCGGCGAAGGCGGCGCTGGTCATGTGCCGGCCCCCCTCGTCCAAGGCGATCAGCCGGGCGTCCTTGGGCACCGCCGCGAGCAGGCGTTCGCCCTCGCGATGCTTCAACAATTCCGGCGCAAGGGCGCGGCGTTCCTCGACCTCCTTGAGGGTCAGGCGCCAAGCGAGTCGTGCCGCATAGAGCTCGTAGAGATCGCGGGACGGTCCCGTCTTGGCGCGGCCGACGACGGCCAGCGTGATCTGCATGGTTGCTTCACTCCGGCGTGCGGCCGTCCGGTGCTCCGGGGTACCGCCGCCGATGCCCGCTCAGGCGCTGGCCAGCGGACGCCTCGGTTCCGACAGATCGAGCCCCCACATCTTCTCGAGATTGTAGAAGGCCCTGACTTCGGGGCGGAAGAGATGGACGATGATGTCTCCGGCATCGATCAGAACCCAATCGCAGCGCCGGGCGCCTTCCACCGGAACGCTGCCGAACCCCTCCGCCTTCAGCTTTTCGCGCAGGTGCTCGGCCATGGCGCCGACTTGGCGCTGCGAGCGCCCGCTGGCGATGATCATGTAATCCGCGATGCTGGATTTTCCGGCGAGGTCTATGGTGACAAGGTCTTCGGCCTTGTCGTCCTCCAGAGATGCCGTGACAAGCTCCACCAGGCGCCGACTGAACGCGGGTCCCGGTGTTTGTTGACTGGCCGCGACGGCCTTGTCCTTGCGTGGTATGGGCGGTGCCCTCCGTTGTGCTGTTCTACCGTGAACCCGGTGGCTCAGCCTGCCTTCGCCGGGCCCGTAACTGCGTCGCCGACAGGGTGTTCAGCCGGCTGTGGACGAACACCCAGGCGGGCGGCGTGTGACCCGCCAGCCCCCTGGCTTGCTTCTCATCCAGGCGGTAGCGGGCAAATCGCCGTGCCGCCCCGGCAGCGACAGCCCTTAAAGAATAGGAGGGCCGATCGAAAACCGCAACGGCGACAATATGAAAGATTTCCCGCCAATCTTTCCATTTCGTTAATTGCACCAGATTGTCCGCGCCCATCAGCCAGACGAACCGGACCCGCGGGAAGCGCCGGGTCAAGGCACGCAGCGTGTCCGCCGTGTAGTGGCTGGCGAGCCGACCTTCGATCCCCGTCACACGAATGCGCGGATGACGGGCCAGGGTGTGCGCCCGGGCGAGGCGGGACTCCAGGGGTGCCATGCCGGCCAGGGGCTTGAGCGGATTCTGTGGCGAGACCAGCCACCAGACCTCGTCGAGCCCGAGGCGCTTGAGCGCCTCCAGGCTGATCTGCCGGTGGCCTTCGTGGGCCGGATTGAACGATCCGCCGAGGAGCCCGATCCGCGCGCCCGGCGGCGGCAGACGGTCGCCCAGGGCGGCCGCCAGGCGGGCCGGGGTGGGCAGGGGCCCGGTAGCGCTGTGGTGCAAGGCCAGTCGCCGGCTCTCAGGGCCGCACCTGGCCCTGCCCCCTGACCACATACTTTATGCTGGTCAGCTGTTCGGCGCCGACCGGGCCGCGGGCGTGCAACTTGCCGGTCGAGATGCCGATCTCGGCGCCCATGCCGAACTCGCCGCCGTCGGCGAACTGGGTCGAGGCGTTGTGCATGACGATGCCCGAATCGACCCGGGCGAGAAAGCGCTCGGCGGTGGCCGCGTCCTCGGCGAGGATCGCCTCGGTATGGTGCGAGCCGTAGCGGTTGATGTGGCTGATCGCCTCGTCGACCCCGTCCAGCACCTTCACCGAGATGACCGGGGCCAGGTACTCGGTAACCCAGTCCTCGTCGCTGGCTTGCGATACCCGCTCGTCGATCGCGCGTGCCTCTGGATCGCCGCGCACCGCGCAGCCGGCGGCGATCAGGGCCTCCAGGATGGCGGGCAGATGGCTTTTCACCACCGGACGGTCGACCAGCAGGGTCTCGGTCGCGCCGCAGATGCCGGTGCGCCGCATCTTGGCGTTCACGACGATCTCGCGCGCCATGTCCGGGTCGGCCGAGCGGTCGACATAAGTGTGGCAGATCCCTTCCAAGTGGGCCAGAACCGGGATCCGGCTCTCGGCGAAGACCCGCTCGATGAGGCCCCTGCCGCCGCGCGGCACGATCACGTCGACGTAGTCGTTCATGGCGAGCAGCAAGCCGACCGCTGCTCGGTCGGTGGTCGGCACGCGCTGGACCGCGCTCTCCGGCAGGCCGGCCCCCCCCAGGCCTTGCTGCAGACAGTCCAGGATGGCGCCTGAGGAATAGAAACTTTCCGAGCCGCCGCGTAGGATCGCCGCGTTGCCCGCCTTGAGACAGAGCCCGCCGGCGTCCGCCGTGACGTTGGGCCGGCTCTCGTAGATGATCCCGATCACACCGAGCGGGACGGCGACCCGGGCGATCCTGAGGCCGTTGGGCCGGTCCCACTCGGCCAGCACGCGGCCGACCGGGTCTGGAAAGGCGGCGATATCCTCCAGGCCCCTGGCCATGGCCTCGACGCGGCCCTCGTCGAGCTCCAGGCGGTCGAGCAGGGCGGCGCTGAGGCCCTTGGTCCGGGCCGCCGCCATGTCGCGGCCGTTAGCCTCGAGGATCTTGTCCCGGCTCTGGCGGATCGCCTGCGCCGCGGCCGCCAGCGCCCGGTTCTTGGCCTCCGGCGCGGCCAGCGCCAACTCGTGGGCGGCGCTCCGCGCGGCGCGGCCCAGATCCTCCATCCGGCGAGGCAGATCGTCCTGCAGAGCCGCAGCCTCTTGGATCATGGCATCCTCCCTCACATCAGGACCAGGTCGTCGCGGTGGATCAACTCTTCGCGGCCACGGTAGCCCAGACGGGCCTCGATTTCACTGCTCTTGTGACCCAGGATGAGCCGGGCCTCCTGGGCCGAATAGGCGCACAGGCCGCGCGCCACCTCGACGCCGTCGGTGCCGAGCACGACCACCGCATCGCCGCGCTCGAATAGGCCCTCCACCGCGGTGACCCCGGCGGGCAGCAGGCTTCGGCCGCTCTGGAGCGCCCTGAGCGCGCCGGCGTCGACCACCAGCCGGCCTGTCGGCTTCAGCGAGCCGGCAATCCAGCGCTTGCGCGCGGTGAGCGGCTCGACTTCGGCCAGGAACCAGGTGCAGCGCGCGCCGTCGGCGAGGGCGGCCAGCGGATGCTTGCGCCGGCCATCGGCGATCACCATGCGGCAGCCGCCGGCCACGGCGATGCGCGCGGCTTGCAGCTTGGTGACCATGCCGCCGGAGGAATAGCCGACCGGCGCCCGGCCGGCCATGGCCTCGATCTGTCCCGTGATGGTGGCCACCAACGGAATGAAGCGGGCCGAGGGATCCAGCTTGGGATCGGCGCTGTAGAGCCCGTCGATATCGGACAGGAGGACCAGGGCATCCGCGTTCATCATGGCGGCGACCCGGGCGGCCAGGCGGTCGTTGTCGCCGAAGCGGATTTCGGTGGTGGCGACCGTGTCATTCTCGTTGATCACCGGCACCGCGCCGAGCCGCAGCAGCGTGTTGAGCGTATTGCGGGCGTTGAGATGGCGCCGTCGTTGCTCCGTGTCCGCCAAGGTCAGCAGAATCTGCGCCACGGTGATGTCGTGCTGCCCCAAGGCCGACTGGTAAGCGTGGGCCAGGCGGATTTGGCCGGTCGCCGCGGCGGCCTGCTGTTCCTCCAGCCGGACCGCCTTGCGCGTCAGGCCGAGGTGGCGCCGGCCGAGCGCGATCGAGCCCGAGGAGACCACGATGACCTCGGCCCCACGGTCCTTCTGCACCGCCAGATCGTCGGCCAGGGCGTTCAACCAGTCCTGCCTGAGCGCGCCGCTGGCCTCGTCGACCAGCAAGGCGGAGCCGATCTTGACCACAAGGCGCTTGGCCTCGGCCAGCGCCGGCTGGCCCGCGGCGCTCACGGCTGGAACGCCTCGGCGGGCTCGGCCTCCCGCCGCTCGGCCGCCGCGGCCCGGGCTGCGCGGATCTGGCCCAGCAGCGCCCGCAGGACGTCACGGACCCCTTCGCCGGAGACGCCGGAAAGCCTGGCGATATCGCCGCCGACGGCGCCCGCCAGGGCTTGCGCCTTGGCCGCCGCCTCATCCGAAGTGAGTGCGTCGACCTTGTTGAGCGCGACCAGTTCCGACTTGCCGGCCAAGCCGTGGCCATAGGCCTCCAGCTCGCCGCGCACGCTGCGATAGGCGGCCACGACGTCGTCCTGAGTGCCATCGACCAGATGCAGCAGAATGCCGCAGCGCTCGACGTGGCCGAGGAAGCGGTCGCCCAGCCCGGCGCCCTTGTGCGCCCCCTCGATCAGCCCCGGGATGTCGGCCAGCACGAACTCCTCGTCGTCGACGCTGACCACGCCGAGGTGCGGGTGCAGGGTGGTGAAGGGGTAGTCCGCGACCTTGGGCCGGGCGCGCGACACGGCGGCCAGGAAGGTCGATTTGCCGGCGTTGGGCAGGCCGACCAGGCCGGCGTCGGCGATCAGCTTGAGGCGAAGCCAGACCCAGCGCTCCTCGCCCGGCCAGCCCGGGTCGGCGCGGCGCGGCGCGCGGTTGGTCGCGCTCTTGTAATGGGCGTTGCCGAAGCCGCCGTCGCCGCCGCGCGCCAGCACCACGCGCTGGCCAGCCTCGGTCAAGTCGGCGATCAGCGCCTGCTTGTCCTGGTCCAGGATCTGGGTCCCGGCCGGCACCTTGATCGCCACGCTCTTGCCGGCCGCGCCGGTCTTGTTGCGCCCCTGGCCATGGACGCCGCGGCCGGCCTTGAAGTGTTGCCGGTAGCGGAAGTCGATCAGGGTGTTCAGGTCCGCCACGGCCTCGAAGACAATGTCGCCGCCGCGCCCGCCGTCGCCGCCGTCCGGGCCGCCGAACTCCACGTACTTCTCGCGCCGGAACGACAGGCAGCCGGCCCCGCCGTCGCCGCTCTTCACGTAGATCTTGGCCTCATCGAGGAACTTCATGGCGTCGCCCTTGGTGCCTGCGCTTGGTTCCGTGCGCGCACGAGGCGCCGGCAGGTGACCCGCCGTCCGCGCGCCGCGCACCACAACTCGTCTTCGCCAGTATAAGCGAAACCGCAGTTCTCCAGCACGCGCCCCGATGCGGGGTTGTCCAGGAAGTGTCCGGCGGTCACCTGGCTGGCGCTCAAATCGTCGAATGCGAACCGAACCAGTCGCCGCACCACCTCGGTCGCAAAACCCCTGCCCCACCATGGCTCGCCGACCCAATAGCCAAGCTCGTAGATGCCCTCGGCCGTTCGCTCCAGGCCCACGGCGCCGATCGGCTCGCCGTCCTGCTCGAGACAGAAGGCGTAGCCCTCGCCCTGCTCCCGGGCCCGGACGGTGGATGCGATCCAGCTCTCTGCCAGGCCGTCCGGATAGGGATGGGGGATGCGCGCCGTC
This sequence comes from uncultured Kiloniellales bacterium, assembly GCA_947259625.1. Taxonomy (GTDB): domain Bacteria; phylum Pseudomonadota; class Alphaproteobacteria; order Kiloniellales; family JAKSDN01; genus CAMYKD01. The sequence goes on from CAMYMY010000020.1 coordinate 10,690, forward strand.
ATGCGCGCGACCTTCCTGCTGCCGCACAGCGCCCGTAAGGCGCCCGCGTCGCTCCGCCGAAAGGGGCGCAGGAGGAGGCGCTCGGTCTCAAGCTCTCGGTCCATCGCTCGCTCTGCCGGAGGAGGCACAAAACAAGGAGGGAGATGGCATCCCATCTCCCTCCTCCGATGTCTCCGGCCTTGCGATGGGTACCACCTTCGGTGGCGGACCCACCTCAGGCTATTCAGCTGCCGCCGGGCTCGGCGGGGTCGACGGCTCCACGGACACGAAGGTGCGTCCGCCGGACTTCTTGCGGAAGGCGACGCGGCCTTCGGTCAGCGCGAAGATGGTGTGGTCGCGGCCCATGCCGACGTTCTCGCCCGGGTGCCACTTGGTGCCGCGCTGGCGGATGATGATGTTACCCGGGATCACGACCTCGCCGCCGAACTTCTTCACGCCCAGGCGCCGGCCGGCCGTATCACGGCCGTTGCGCGAGCTGCCGCCTGCCTTCTTGTGTGCCATGGCGCGTTACTCCTTCGTCTTCTTGGCCGGCGTCTTCTTGGCCGGCGTCTTCTTGGCCGGCGTCTTCTTGGCCGGAGCCTTCGTGGCGGAGGCCTTCTTCGGCGCCGCCTTCTTGGCGGGGGCCTTGGCCTTTGTCTCGCTCTTGGCCTTGGGCTCGGCCTTCTTCTTCGGGGCCGCCTTCGGCTTGGCCGCCGCCTTCGGCTTCGCGGCCGCCTTGGGTTTGGCCTCGGCCTTGGCCTTCGGCTTGGCCGCAGCCTTCGGTTTGGTCTCCGGCTCAGCCTTGGGCGCTTCCTTTGCCTTCGGCTCGGCCTTGGCCTTCGCGGCCGCCTTCGGTTTGGCCTCCGGCTCGGCCTTCGGCTCTTCCTTTGCCTTCGGCTCGGCCGGCGTCTTGGGCTTGGGCTCGGCCTTCGGCTCGACCGCCTTGGCCACGGCCGGTTTCTTGCCGCCGGTCAGGATGTCCGTTATGCGCAGCACCGTCTGGTGCTGACGGTGGCCGTTGCGCCGGCGGTGGTTCTTGCGGCGCTTCTTCTTGAAGACGATGATCTTCGGCCCGCGGCCTTGCTCGACGATCTCGGCGGTCACCGTGGCGCCGGCCACGAGGGGCGCGCCGACGGTGGTGGCCTCGGCGCCGCCGAGCAGCAGCACCTCCTCGAAGGCGACCGCGGCGCCGGCCTCGCCGGCCAGCTTCTCGACCACGACGATCTGATCCTTGGCGACCTTGTATTGCTTGCCGCCGGTCTTGATGACTGCGTACATGATGGTCTTTTCGCGTTCTGTGCAACAAATAACGGACCGCGGGGAGCCCCCGCGGCCGGGCCGGCGCACTATAGCGACGCGGCTCCAGCTGTCAATGGGATTTGGCCCCCGCGGTAGGGGGTCACTTGCTAGGCACTATCACGAATCTCGGAGGACCAAGCGAGGCCAGACAAGCCGGATCGAGAGCGCTGGACGGATCGGTGAGAAACTCGACTAAAATCCTGTAGGCGCACCGGTCCGTGAATATGGTGCCATGGCTCGCGGCCGGGAACTCGAAGACACGGCTGTTTGGAAGGCCCGCAGCAGCCATCTTCGCCAGTTCGAGCGGGGATCTCGGGTCATACGCACCGGCCAGCAGAAGTGTGGGGATATCGCTTTCCACCGGATCGTTCTCGACCGAGTCTGCTTGGCCGGAAGGCCAGTCGGGACACAAACCATGCCCCCAGGTCTTGAGAACCCAAGTTCTCAACAGCGGAAACTGTGCTGCCACCGCCACGGCCGTTTCAAGATCCTCGAAGGGCGCCTCCTCGTTGCAGTTGACCGAAAGCATCATTCCCGTTGCTTCCTCAACCCAATAAATATTAAGGTAAAAATTCTCAGCATATGCTTTCAAGAGCCAATATTCACCTCGGGCAAGGTTGTGGATTAGGAACGGGAGGGATTGAACAAACTCAATATCGTAGAAAGACCAAAATAGAATATCAAGCAAGGCGATGTCGTCAATTCTTACATAGATGGCGGGGTAGGGAGATTTCTCCGGCAAAGCCAGCTCTATTGGCTCCGCGGCCAGCCGTTTAAGAACACGCTTCAGACTGCTGTTCAGATTCGGATAGCTGGCCGCGCATTCGCTGGATGCCGCGCAATCTCGAAACAGGCGTGCAAGGGCCGTGTCGAAATGGACTGGGGTGTCGCGCTCCAGAGCGGCCTGTAGTGGGACCACCGCGTCCAGCACCGCGCTGTGAACGCCTTTCGGGTGATCACGCATTACTGTCAGAGCCAGCCGCGTGCCGTAGGACACGCCAAAGAGTATCCATTGGTCGATGCCCAGCACGCGCCTGAGAGCCGCCACGTCCGCTGCACTTTCGCGGCTGTTGTAGGCGGTCAAATCATGCCCTTGGTCCAGCAGCCAATCGCGGCAATCGCGCACGGCGGCTGGATAAGTAGACTCCGGATCGACTTGCTGGCCAGGTTGTTTGGAGGCGCCGGCCCAGATAGTCGGGTCGGCCAGATCGATACAGTGAAGACTGGGTTCGCTTAACCCGGCGCCGCGTTGGTCGAAGAGCACCAAGTCGTGGCCGGCCGGAAGCGACTGGGCCAATTCCCACCAGCCGGCGACTTCCCACTGGTCGCCGATATAGACCGGCGATCCCGGTCCGCCGGTCAAGTAGACTATGGGCGGACGCTTGGTCTCCGCCCCGGCCCGCTTCAAGATGACAACGGGAAGCCTAAGCTCCCTGATGTGCTGTCGGTCTCGCCGCTCTGGAACGACGAGATAGCCACATTCGATACGATGTTGCGCGCGCTTCTCGAACCAGCAGCTGGTGGGCTCGAATCGTTCGGCGTTCTCCGCAGCGGATGATCGGGCTGCGAAAAGAACAATTAATGATATCCCAAGGGCGCCCACCGCGATCCCAATCCGGCACTTTCTCATGTTGCCATCATCCGACCAAGTGCGGTTGGCCGCGTGGCCTCATGGTACCCTTTCGCCGAGCATTCGTCCGCTGCCTCGACATTCACGGCGAGACCTGCGGTTCTACTCAAGGCCGGGGGACCTGCACGGCGGAGTTCGGCCGCGGGCGAGTGCAAAGATGCTCGGCGCATGGCGGCGATCGGTAGCGTCACCTTCTGTATATTCACTGGCTGCGACATATACCGCAGGATAAGACAAGGCCCGATTGAAATGAAGCGGGACGGTGTCTTGCAAGAGGCGGCGGCCTTGGCTAGTGTGCCGCCGCCCCGGGCAGGGCCCGGGCGGCCGAAAGGCCCCTGCGGAGGGATGCCGGAGTGGTTGAACGGGGCGGTCTCGAAAACCGTTGTACGCGCGAGCGTACCGAGGGTTCGAATCCCTCTCCCTCCGCCACTACCAGGGGCAGAGCATGTATCTTCTACTTTACCAGTGCCAAGAAGACTGGGGCCTCGATCGGCCTTTTGGGATTGGCCGCGTTTGCCGGAGGTGTATGAATTGAGGCCCGGAGGTGGCAACCCCAAGTCAAGACGTTGAGGAAGTTTCCGATGGGACTTTGTGCGCGCGCGGTCTTCGCCACGGCGTTTCTTGCTCTGCCGGCGGCCGGGATCGCGGGGACCGGCGAACTGCCGCGGAAGGTTATTGCCATGGCATCGACGGAACACGGGAGCGAGGCCTGCCGGACCGCCGGAGCCTGGCTCGATCCGGCGACCGGAACGAGGCTTCCCGCCGAGCCATTGATGGCGTCGTTGGCGAAGCGAAGGATCGTGCTTCTCGGCGAAAGCCACGACAATATCGAGCACCATCGTTGGCAGCTCCACACGCTGGCCGGGCTCCATGCCCACCAATCCAGGCTCGCCGTGGGTTTCGAGATGTTTCCGCGGGCGGTCCAGCCCGCATTGGACGCCTGGTCAAAGGGCGAGTCGTCGGAAGGCGATTTCCTGGCGGCCTCTCGATGGCGGGAGGTTTGGGGCTACGATTCCGGCTTGTACCTACCTTTGTTACATTTCGTCCGTCAGTCCCGCCTCCCGATGTTTGCGCTGAACGTCGACCGCGAGCTGGTCGCGCGTGTCGGCCAGGAAGGCTGGGAGGCGATTCCGCGGAGCGCAAGGGAAGGTATATCGGATCCGGCGCCGGCAACCGACGCGTACCGGCGCAGTTTGGCGGAGGTCTATGCGCTGAAGCGAAAGGGCCGGCCGGAAGGTTCCTTGCCATTGGAAGGCGATGATCGGCCGCACGGGGACGAAACGGGCGACGGGCCCGATCTCGCCGCCATCCTCGAGAGCGACGATTTTGGGCGCTTCGTCGAGGCGCAGCTGACCTGGGACCGCGCGATGGCCGAGGCGCTTTTCGAGGCGCGCAGCGAGAACCCTGAGGCCCTGGTCGTGGGGATTCTAGGCCGCGGGCACATCCAGTACGGGTACGGCGTTCCCCATCAGCTTGCCGATCTGGGCGAAGAGAACGTGGCGGTCCTATTGCCCGCCGAGACCGGTGCGGCGTGCCAAGCCCTGGAGCCGGGCGTCGCAGACGCGGTTTTTCTGGTGGCGTCCGATGAAAGCAGCGAAGGGGAGCCGGCCAAGCCGCGGCTCGGCATTATGATCGAGCAGGCGGAGGACGGCATCCGGGTCTTGAAGGTGTTCGAGGGGAGCGTGGCCGAAGCTGCCGGGTTGACGTCCGGCGATATCATCCTGAACGCCGCGACCTTCCCGGTGGCTCGCACATCGGAGCTCATTGAGATCGTCCAGCGGCAGGCGCCGGGCACGTGGCTTCCGCTTGACGTCAGGCGTGGCAATGAAACGCGCCGCTTCGTTGCCGAATTCCCCTCCCGATTCGAGTAATCTTCATGCGCTGCCTCTCCATCCTCGCCGCATTTCTTTCGATCGCGCTCGTCGCCGGGCCTGCCCTTCCAGACGCCTCGCCCGCCGTGAGCCATGAGATCAGGGTGCGCCTGAACCCGGCCAGTCGCGAGCTCCGGGTCGAGGATGAGTTCACGGTGGACGCCGTGGGTGCCATCAAGTTCGAACTCGCCCCTTGGCTCAGGGTGGTCGAGGCACGGGTGAACGCAAGGCGCGCCGAGGCTCGGCGAACTGGCCGCCTGGTCACGATTCCCCTGCTGGCGGAAGGGAGCCGTCAGGTCGAACTGGTTCTGCAAGGCGTGGTCCCGGAGTTGCCGGCCGCCGACGCTCGGGGCGCGTCAACGGGTGCCGTGGCGGGTGCGGAGGGCAGTTATCTGCCCGGTTATTCCGACTGGATAGCGAACACCGGCGAAGATCGTATCCGCTACCGCCTGACTGTCGAGGTGCCTCAGCCTTACCGGGTCGTCGCTACCGGGCGCTTGATGGAAGAGCGGCTCGACGCAGAGATCTACAGCGCCTCCTTCGCAGCGGATACGCCGATCGAGCCACCGTCGGTTTTCGCGGGACCCTATGTGATCCAGGAACGGCTGGAGGACGATCTGCGGATCAGGACCTATTTTCATCCGGAACTGGCCGCGCTCGCCGAAGGCTATCTGAAGGTCTCCGCAGATTACATTCGGCGTTATGCGGAAAAGATCGGGCCTTATCCCTATGCGGATTTTCATATCGTTTCCGCGCCGCTTCCCGTCGGCCTCGGCTTTCCCAACCTGACCTATGTGGGCCGCAGGGTCCTTCCGCTGCCGTTCATGCGCGGTCGCTCGCTGGCTCACGAGATATTGCATAACTGGTGGGGCAACGGCGTTGCCGTCGACTATGCGAGAGGAAACTGGGCAGAGGGACTGACGACCTATTTGGCGGACTATGCACTGGCGAGGGAGCGAAGCAGCGAGGCCGCTCGCGAGATGCGTCTTGGCTGGCTGCGAAACTTCGCTGCACTGCCGCCGGAACGCGACGTCCCGGTCGAACGCTTCACACCCAAGCAACACGATGCGGCACAGGTCGTCGGCTACGACAAGGTGGCGTTCGTCTTCCATATGCTGACACGCGAGCTGGGCGATGCCGCCTTTGACGCCGGTTTGCGCAAGTTCTGGAAGGATCACCGGTTTCGGGTCGCGCGATGGCCGGACCTGCAACACGCGTTTCAGCAGAGCTCCGGCAGGGACCTTACTTGGTTCTTCGAACAGTGGGTGCGGCGCGCGGGCATACCCGGGATCGAACTGGTCGAGGCACGCCGAGAGGGCGTTGAGGGTGACTACCGAGTGACCGTGAAGGTTCGCCAGGGGCGACCGCTCTACCGCACCCGACTGCCGGTCGTGATCGACACGCCCGCCTGGTCCCGGCGCGGTGAGGTGGTATTTGACCAGCAAGAGCAGGAGTTTCGGATTCCTTCACAACTGAAGCCACTGTCGGTTCGAATTGACCCGGACTTCGACACCTTCCGCAGGCTGCTGCCCGGCGAAAGCCCGCCGATATTTCGCGACGTGACGCTCTCCGGCGAGACCGTGCTCGTTCTGCCAACGCGAGATCCGGACATGACCAGGGTCGCACGGCGGCTCGCCCACCGGCTGCTGCAGCGGGACCCCGCTATCTACGAGGGTGATCTCCGGGACCTCCCTGCGGCACCCGTCCTCGCAATCGGTGCCGCGAAGGATATCGAGGATTTGCAGGCGCTCAGGGTCACGGTCCAAGCGCTCGATCTGGCCGGAACGAGCACCGCACGAGCTTGGATCGAGCGCCGGGCCGACGGTACCCCCTGGCTCTTTGTGGCGGCCGACGGTGCCCGGTCTCTCGAGGCCGTCTTGCGGCCCTTGCCCCATTACCGGAACCAGAGCTACGTCGTTTTCGAGGGCACCAAAGTTACGACAAAAGGACTCTGGCCGGCAGGCGCTAGTCCGCTGAGCCACCGTTTCGACGACTGATGCGAAGTGTTGTTGAGATGACCGGCGGCATTGGCGACCACGGCGTTGAGGGCGATATGTCGTTCCTCGGCCGTGGATCCACGCTTCGGTCAGGCGTTCGAATTGAGGCCGGCTCGATATGGACACAGTGACGCAGGTCGCGCTGGGCGCAGGGGTCGGACTGGCGGTCCTGGGACGGCGCATCGCGCCGCGCAAGGCGGCACTCGTCGGAGGGGTGCTGGGCATCGTGCCCGACCTCGATGTGCTCGTCGCCTTCGACGATCCGATCGATGCCTTCGTTCTGCACCGCGGGGCGAGCCATTCCCTAATCGTCCAGGCGGCCGTCACCCCGCTGTTCGGCGAAGCGCTGATGCGCCTATTCAAGGATTTGCGGCAGCGGCGCTTATCCACCTACCTCGCCGTCTATCTGGTTTTCGCGACCCACGCCCTGCTCGACGCCCTGACGGTTTACGGCACGCGTCTTCTCTGGCCGGTTTGGACGGATGCCATCGGCACAGGGTCCGTCTTCATCATCGATCCGATCTACACCGTACCGCTTCTGGTCGTGCTGATCTGGGCGCTGTGTCTGGGCTCCTGGACGCCCCGGTTCCGGACCGTCCTCACCGCGTGCCTTGCCGTCTCGACCGCGTATCTCGCCTGGGGACTTGCCGCCCAGCAGATCGTGTACGGCCGCGCCGCGCAGGTTCTCGGCGATCCAGGGAACGGGCCCGAGCGCATGCTCGCCACGCCGACACCGTTCAATACCCTGTACTGGAAGGTGATCGCCGTCGATGGTGAGCGGTACGTCAATCTCTACGTGCCGGTCTTCGGTTCGGCCGAGGCGGTGGCCGCCTATGTCCATCCGCGCGGCGCCGGTCTCGCCGGCTGTCTCGCGGGCGTCGAGGCCCTCGATAAGCTGGCCCGGTTCAGCGACGGCTTTTACCGGATCGACCTGCACGAGGGCGAATTCGTCGTGTCCGACCTCAGAATGGGCCTGACGCCGAACTACGTGTTTCAATTTGCCATCGCCAAGCAGAGCGGCGACGGCGTTCGGCCGATTCCGTCGGAACGCCGCAATGGCGGACGCGGCG
>CAMYMY010000021.1 GCA_947259625.1 uncultured Kiloniellales bacterium
TTTGCATGGGCTCGTTCCAATTCTTTCGCGGCCGTCGCGCCCGTGCGGGCGCCCCCGTTCGCCTGCATTGCGGACCCGATGCCGGAGGCGTAGACTGCCGGCATGGGCCGACAGGGGTTGGATCCGCCGCCCCGGGCATCGCGCAAATGTGAATGAAAGGAGCGGTTCCGACCGTTCCGGGCCTGCCGGACGAACGAGGGCGTTTGGGTGGGCGGTCGCGCGCGAGGCGAACTGCAGTTTGGCCGGAGGCGCGACCCGGTTCGAGTACGTCCGACGTTCCGTCCCTTGGCCGGCCCGGCCGATGCCAGCCCAAGAGGCAGGAGGCATGCCATGGCTGTAGCGATAACCCTCCAGCAGTACCTGGAGGACCAGGGCGTCGAGTACGAGGTCCTGGTTCATTCTCACACGGTCTCCGCGTCGCGCACCGCCCAGAAGAGCCACGTCCCGGGCGACCGGCTCGCCAAGGCGGTGGTCCTGAAGTCCGACGAAGGCTTCCTGGTCGCGGTGCTGCCGGCGTCGCACCACGTGGATCTCGGCCAGCTGCAAGGCTGGTTGGACCGGCCTGTCGGACTGGCCACGGAGTCCGAGGCCAGTGCCCTGTTCCCCGACTGCGCGCTCGGGGCCGTTCCACCGCTGGGCGCCGCCTACGGGGTCCAGGCGATCCTGGACGACGGTCTCGCGGCGCAGCCGGAGGTCTATTTCGAGGGCGGAGACCACGCCAGTCTGGTCCATGTGACCGCGGCGCAGTTCCGCGACCTCATGGCGGGCGCGCGGCGCGGCCAGTTCAGCCGGCACGACTGAGACCAGCGAGCCGATGAAGGCCTTCATCGGCTTGCTGGCAAGCGCGACCGCGTGCCCGCAGCGAAGCGAGGACAGCCAAGCAGACGGATGTCTGCGCCCGGCGCCTGAGCAACAGGCGAGTCCAGTCATGGGCTCGCCGGTATGAGACCGGCTGGCCGACCGGCGCCCGCTCGTGGGCGGGCGCGACATAGAGGGAAATCGCCCCGTACCGAGGGCGGTGTGCGTGCGGCGTATTGGGCGCGCCGGGGCGCGGACCTTCCGCACGGGCGCGGCTCGTTATCAATGCATTATCCCTTTCTTGCTATGCAAATGGGCGGGATTCCGGTCGCGCCTGGTTGGCGGGCCGCGCCGGGGTCCCGGACTGAGAGGTGGCGGCGCGCTTCGGAGGGCCTACCTTATGGAGGTGAGGGCGGGGATTGGACAGGTGGACGAGGGGCCTAGCGGGACCGCCGCAGTTCAGCCCCGGATGGAGGACGGGTGATTAGAGCGAGAGTCATGGCCGGCGTTCGGAACGCGCTTTCGTTCCTGCTGGCGTTCTACAAGGGCAGGATCGACGAGGCGCCGGCACCCGAGCGCCCCTATCCCTGGGAAGCGTCCTATCCGGAGGGCGTGCGCTGGGAGGTCGATATCCCGGCCAAGCCGCTGTCAGCCATCGTGGACGAGGCGGTTTCGGCCTTTTCCGGACGGCCGTGTCTCGAGTTCCTGGGCAAGAAATACAGCTACAAGGAGTTCGGCGCTCTGGTGGCGCGGGCGGCCAAGGGCTTCCAGGAGCTGGGCGTGACCAAGGGCATGCGGGTCGGCCTGTTCCTGCCCAACTCGCCCTACTACGTCATCTGTTACCACGCGGTCATCAGGGCGGGCGGCACGGTCGTCAACTTCAACCCGCTCTATGCCGAGCGCGAGATCGCGCGCCAGATCAACGATTCCGGCGCGCGCATCCTAGTGACCATGAACCTGAGCAGCCTCTACCGGAAGGTCGCGGAGCGCCTGGAGGACACCTGCCTCGAGACCATCGTGGCCTGCCGCATGACCGGCGCGCTGCCGTTCCCGGAGAACGCGGTCTTCGCGCTGATGAAGCGCAGCGAGATCAGCTCGATCCCGGCCGACGAGCGCCACGTCAAGTTCGACAAGCTGGTCGCCAACGACGGGGCCTACGAGCCGGTCGAAATCGATCCCGGCAAGGATATCGCCGTCTTGCAGTACACCGGCGGCACCACGGGCCGGCCCATGGGCGCCAGGCTGACCCACGCCAACCTCTACGCCAACGTCGTTCAGACGCGCATGTGGGCGACCGGGGTGGTGCCCGGCGAGGAGAAGGTGCTGGCCGTCCTGCCCCTGTTCCACGTCTTCGGCATGACCGGCGTCATGAACGTGGGCCTGATGATCGGCGCCGAGATCATGCTGCTGCCGCGCTTCAAGGTGAGCGAGGTGCTGAAGGTCATCGACAAGCAGCGGCCGACGGTCTTCATGGGCGTGCCGACCATGTACTCGGCGATCAACGGACAGAAGGATCTCGACAAGTACGACCTGTCGAGCCTCAACTACTGCCTGTCCGGCGGCGCGGCGCTGCCGATGTCGATCAAGACGACCTTCGAGACCTTGACCGGCTGCGTCCTGGTCGAGGGCTACGGCCTGACCGAGGCGGGACCGGTCTGTACCATCAATCCCTTTACCGGAGTCTACAGGCCGGACTCCATCGGCCTGCCGATTCCCGGCACCACGGTGAAGATCGCCTCGCTGAAGCACCCCGACCAGCTGGTGCCGCTGGGCGAGCACGGCGAGATCTGCGTCGCCGGGCCGCAGGTCATGGCCGGGTACCGGAACAGCCCGGAAGCCGACGAGGCGGCCTTCATCGGCGGCCATCTGCATACCGGCGACGTCGGCTACATGGACGCCGACGGCTACGTGTTCCTGATCGACCGCATCAAGGACTTGATCATCACCGGCGGGTTCAACGTCTATCCGCGCATGGTGGAGGAGGCGATCTACCTGCACTCGGCGGTCGAGGAGGTGGTGGTCTGCGGCGTTCCGGACGAACACCGCGGCGAGATCATCAAGGCCTACGTCAAGCTGCGCGACGGCGCCGAGATGAAGGCCAGCGGACTGCGCGAGTTCCTCAAGGACAAGCTGGCCAGCTTCGAGATCCCGCGGCGCGTAGAGTTCCGGAACGAGATCCCCAAGACCCTGATCGGCAAGCCCTCGCGCCGCGCGCTGATCGAAGAGGAGCTGCGCAAGGCCAGGAAGGCCCGCGCGAAGAGCGTCGCCTAGCCCATTCCACAATATGCCGTTGAAAGCAAACTCGAGCCCGCTCAGCTGTCATCGCCGGGCTTGACCCGGCGATCCAGAGCGTTGCTTGCGGCCGGCGTTTCCTGGATGGCCGGATCAAGTCCACTGCTGTCCGGTTGACTTCGGCTGAGCATCGAACCGCGAGCCGACAGCGGTCGCGAGAGTTCATCGGGCGATCTGTAACATATTGATATAGAGTTATTTTTGTCATGGCCGGGCTTGACCCGGCCATCCAGGTTTGGCGCCGGTTCCTGGATGCCCGGATCAAGTCCGGGCATGACATCCGGTTGTGAATTCCCAGCTGTTCCAATGCCTTATGCCCGGATCAAGTCCGGGCATGACATCCGGTTGTGAATTCCCAGCTGTTCCAATGCCTTAGGTGAGGGAAAGGCGAGATTGCCCGGACAGCAGTGGATCAAGTCCGGCCATGACCAATCGTTTTTACTAAACTTTTTGGTGCTCCGCGCCGGATTCTCAGCCCATCAACGCGGCGATGTAGGGCGGCAGGGCGAAGGCGGCCAAGTGGACATCGGGCGTGTAGTAGCGGGTCTCTATGCCGGCCTCGGCCAAGCGGTCCTTCAGCAGCTCGACCGGCGTCTGCCGCAGCGCCGCATCGTCGCTCGCCCAGCCGAAGGCCATCGGGCCGCCGACATAGGTCGGCACGGTCGCCAGATAGCAGCTCGCGTCGGCGAAGAGCGGCCGCAGGCAGGCCATGGTGGCGGCCAGCTCTCCGCTCTGCAGGAAGGGCACGCCGTTCTGGGTCGCCAGCACGCCGCCCGGGGTCAGGCAGGTCTTGCAGCTTTTGTAGAAGTCCGCGGTGAACAGCGCCTCGCCCGGGCCGATCGGGTCGGTCGAATCGACGATGATCACGTCGTAGCGCTCCTGGCAGCTCGCCACGAATCTGATGCCGTCGGCGATCACCAGGTCGGTGCGCGGATCCTCGAAGGCCTCGCCGCAGATCGCGCGCAGGTGGCGCTTGGCCAGCTCGATCACCGTGTCGTCGATGTCGACCATGGTGACTTTCTCGACCCCGCGGTGCTTCAGGACCTCCTCGAGCATGCCGCCGTCGCCGCCGCCGACGATCAGCACCTTGCGCACCCGGCCGTGGGCCAGGATCGGCAGGTGGGCCAGCATCTCGTGGTAGATGAACTCGTCCTTCTCGGTCGTCTGCATGACGCCGTCCAGCGCCAGGACGCGGCCGAAGGTCGCGTTCTCGAACAGGACCAGCCGCTGGTGCGCGCTCTCGCTGTCGAAGAGCACCCGGTCGGCCTTCAGCTTGATGTGGAGGTCTCCGTGCAGGGTCTCCTCGACCCAACCGGTCATATCCCCCTGCCTCGCAGGTGCTCGCCGACCACGAGGCGGGTCGGACGGAACGCCGCGCGCAGCACCTCGATGGTCCGCTCCGGCGCCGCCGCGCCGCACATGAACACGTCGAGCGCCGCATAGCCGCACTCGGGCCAGCTGTGGATCGAGATGTGCGACTCGGCCAGCACCGCCACGCCCGACACGCCGCCGTTGGGCGTGAAGTGGTGCAGGTGGATGTGGAGCAGGGTCGCCCCGGCCGCATCCACGCAGTCCCTCAGCGTCCGCTCGATATGCTCGAGGTCGTCGAGTCGCTCGGCGCCCAGCAGGTCGATGATCAGATGGGTGCCGGCGTACTTCACGCCGTCGCGTTCGATGAAAAAGTCCTTCTCGGCAGGCTGCGCCGGCGCGGCGCCACAAGCGAAAGTCCCGTCTTCCGTTTGGGCGGTGCTTGAATCTGGATCCAAGTCCATCCCCAATTGGAAGAGGGCGCGTACGTTGGACATCGGGCGTCCCCCCCAACCAGCAGATGACCCGGGCAATGCCGGAAAGCCGGGCATATGCCGCTTTCCGCGGCCCGTTTCAAGTCTAAAGTTCGTCTTCCTCCAACATGGCAGTCAGGTACGAGGCGCATAGCGCCGAAAACCCCCGGCGAGCTGTACGAGGAGTTGCCGACCTGACAACCAGATCCCCTATGGGATCATTTCGACCGGATAGTTCCGATGGCCGCGCTTTACGCGATAGGTCGCGAAATCCCGTCGATCTATCGTAAAGACCTTGCGCGTGCCCAGGGCTTCGGCGGCGGCGATGAGCGAAGCATCGGCCAAGTCCATGGGATGGTCGCGATAGACCTCCATAAGCTCGAAGGCGCGTTCGAGGCCGGGCCCATCGAAGAACCATACGCTTGTGCCACCGAGCAGAACAAACTCGCGCAGGCTGTCGGAGCCGCGGCTGTCGGGAGAGAGAATATGAAAGGCTTCGGTCAGGACGGGAAGGGTGGTTTGCAGGGGCGCCCGGATAGACTCAAGGATCTCGCGGCAGCGGGCGTGCTGGGCATCGCGCGGATCGAAGAGCGCGATGAGCGGTCCCGTGTCCACCAGGATCATCGGCGATGCTTGAGGCGGATAGTGCGCTTGGCGGCAGACTTTGCCTCAGTGGATGCTGCGCTGGCGTAGCCGCCCGGACCGAGGTCCAGGCGTTCGTATATTTGATACGGCCGGCGCGTCGTCTGCCGGCCGACCTCTTCGCGTAAGGCGTGCAAACCTCGCTTGAGGGCGGCAGAAGCCGATAGACCTGTGGTGCGGCGGATCTCCTCCAGGATCTCTTCCGACTTGTCATCCAATCGAACTGTTCGCGTGCCCACGATCCTGCCTCACTTCATGTAATACACAGTGTAATACGAAATTAGGAGCAATCGTGCCCGGCGTCAAGAGGGTCATCTTGTGCGCCCCGCTCAGGGCATCCGGGGGCGGGCGCGGTCGATCATGTCGTGAAACGGCAGGTCCGGGGGCAGGGTGCCGTAGGTCGCGCCCCGGTCGCCGTCCAGGCGGGAGTGGCAGAAGGCCTCGGCAATCCGCGGGTCGCCGTGGCGCACCAGCAGCGCGCCCTGCAGGGTCAGCGCCATGCGTTCGGCCAGGCGCCGGCCGCGGGGTTCGAGCTCGGCGGGCCGGCTGGCCAGGTCGCGGACCTCGCCGATCGCCACGTCGAGACGGCGGTCGGCGCCGCTGGCCGGCGCCAGCTCGGCGAAGTAGGCGTCCAGCGAGTCCGGGTCCCTGCGGATCGCCCGCAGGATGTCGAGCGCGATCACGTTGCCGCAGCCTTCCCAGATCGAGCTGACCGGGGCCTCGCGGTAGAGCCGGGGCAGGATCGATTCCTCGACGTAGCCGTTGCCGCCGTGGCACTCCATGGCCTCGAACACGAAGTCGGGCGCCCGTTTCGACATCCAGAACTTGGTGACCGCGTTCGCCAGGCGGGCGAAGGCGCGCTGGCCCTCGTCCTTGCGGCCCTCGTCGAAGGCCCGGGCGACGCGCATCACCAGGACCGTCGCCGCCTCGGACTCGACCGCCAGGTCGGCCAGCACGTTCTGCATCAGCGGCTGGTCGATCAGGCGCCGCTGAAAGGCTGAGCGATGGGCCGCGTGGTGGCTCGCCTGGGCGAGCGCCTGGCGCATCAGGGCGGCCGAGCAGATCGAGACGTCGAGCCGGGTGTGGTGCACCATCTCGATGATCGTCGGCACGCCGCGGCCCTCCACGCCGACCATGCGCGCCCAGGTGCGGTCGTACTCGATCTCGGCGGAGGCATTCGAGCGGTTGCCCAGCTTGTCCTTGAGGCGCTGCAGCGAGAGCCGGTTGCGCGTGCCGTCCGGCAGCCGGCGCGGCACCAGGAAGCAGCTGAGGCCGCCCGGGCCGTAGGCCAGCGTCAGGAAGGCGTCGCACATGGGGGCGGAACAGAACCACTTGTGCCCGGTCAGCAGGTACTCGCCGCCCGGCCCGCCGGCGCCGATCGGCTCGGCCCTGGTCGAATTGGCCCGCACGTCCGAGCCGCCCTGCTTCTCGGTCATGGCCATGCCGATGGTGGCCGCGGTCTTGTCTTCGGCCGGGACCGGCCGCCGGTCGTATTGCGCGGCGCGCACGCGCGGCTCCCACTCGGCGGCGACCTCCGGCTGGTGGCGTAGGGCCGGAACGCTGGCCAGGGTCATGGCCAGCGGGCAGCAGACGCCGCTCTCGACCTGGTTCAGCATGAACGCGAGCGCGGCGCGGGCGACCTGGGCGCCGGGCCGCGGGTCGTTCCAGGGCAGGGCATGGATCTCCGCCGCCATGCCGAGCGCCATCAGCTCGTGCCAGGCGGGATGGAACTCGACCTCGTCGATACGGTGGCCGAAACGGTCGTGGGTCTTCAGCACCGGGACGTGCCGGTTGGCCAGGTGGCCGAGCTCGATCACCTCGGCGCTGCCGGCCCTGGCCCCGAAGTCGGCAAGCCGGGCCCCGGCCCAGCCGGCGCCCTCGCGCGCGACCGCCTCGACCAGACAGCGGTCGGTCTCGTAGAGGTTGAAATCCACCAGGGGCGGCGCCTGGTTCTCGACGTCGTGGGTGGCGGGCTGGGGGGCGGTTCGATCGACCATGGCACTCTCCCGAGAGAGGACGGCGCGTGCACACCCACTATACAGGATGCTGGTCCAACCCGATACCGGAGCCGCGCGGATCCGTCCGGGTCAGTCCTTCTTCCGCTTGCGCCAGAGCCGGGCGAACGAGACCTCGCCGCGCGGCAGGGGGTGCTTCACGCGCAGGCTTTCGGCCCACTCGCGGGCGAAGTCCCGGCGCAGGCGGACGTTGACCGCCACGGTCAGCGACATGGCGAGGACCGCGCCCAGGCTGGCCAGCGCCATGTCCTTGTGGGCGTCCCAGACGTCGCCCTGGGTGCCCAGGTAGGCCATGCCCAGCTCGCCGCCGAAGACCCCGGCGGCACCCCACTCGACCAGCTCGTAGAGCATCGAGGTCGACATGGTGAAGTCGAGCGGCAGGAAGTAGCCCCAGAAGCCGCGCACGTCGGCCACGCGCAGGAACACCTCGCGCAGCGGATAGGCGAGCAGCAGCCCGTAAGCGAAGTGGGTCAGGCGGTCGAAATGGTTGCGCTCCCAGCCGAGCAGTTCGTTCAGCGAGCCGCCGGTCAGGGCCACGGCCCAGGCGTCGTAGGGCACCTCGGCGTAGGTGTAGTGCGAGCCCACCTCGTGCAAGCAGAGGAACAGGAAGATCAGCGTATAGGAGATCCGCGACAGCGGCAGGTGGCGGTAGCTCGCGACCAGCACGACGGCGAAGACCACCGTGAGGACGTTCTCGAGCAGCCAGTCGTGCCGGTCGTAGGGCGCGATCGCGAGCACGGCCGCCTCGGCCAGGAACAATATAGCCAGGGCTATGGCGAAGCGGCGGTGCGACGGGGTCATGGGGCAGTCTATCGGAATGGAGGGGCCTGGCGCAGCATTTCATCGATCCCGCCGGCTCTACGCTCCGGCAGACTTGAGGGACAATCTACGCGCGAAATACGAGCGGAACACTAGTCAATTATAAATATCAGAGACTTAACAGTTTTCAGTACGTTAAAGCAGTCGCAACGCCATCGCCTTGGCCACTGCATGTCAGACGTTGCCGAGGCAACATCGCCGCCGTCAGGGTGGCTGTTCCATTGTCCGGTCCAGTGCCAGGACGCAGTGTCCGCCTAAGGCGGCGCTGCTGGCCACAAGCCGGGCATGGCGAGCACGATCGGCAAGGCCGGGGTGGCGACGACAAGACGACCGCCGGCCTGTTTGTCGACCAATGGTGCCGGGGCGCGGAAAAATGGTGCCGAAGTCGACTTATTCGGAAGCGGAATCCCGCTACCGGCAGGGGCCTGCTCCGACCGGAACCACCCGCCGCTCGCGGCGGGTTCCTCACCACGAAGACACTAAGACACAAAGGATCTCAAAATGTTCTTGATGTCTTCGTGCCTTGGTGGCGAATTCTGTTTTTCTTGGGTGTCGACCGGCTCGAATTTCCGAATCCTGACATCGGCGGGCGCTCACGCCTCCGCCGTCGCGCCGCCCTCGCGGATCCGGCGCTCGACGAAGGCGTCGAGCTCCTCGGCGACGGCCGGGTCCAGGGGCGGTTCCTGGTAGTCGGCCAGGATCTCCTTGTAGATGCGGTGGGCGCGGTGGGTCGCGTCGACCGCACCGTCCTCGGACCAGGTCTCGAAGTTGCGCCAGTCAGAGAGGATGGGCTGGTAGAAAGCGGTCTCGAAGCGCTCGAGCGTGTGCGCCGTGCCGAAGTAGTGGCCGCCGGGGCCGACGTTGCGCATGGCCTCGAGGCCGAGCGTCGCGTCGGTGATCTCAACCGGACGCAGGAACTCGGCGACGTTCTGGAGGATCTCGGCGTCGATGATCACCTTCTCGAAAGAGGCGCAGAGCCCGCCCTCGAGCCAGCCGAGGGCGTGCTTGACCATATGGGTGTGCGCCAGCATGACCGCCCAGGTCGAGATCTGCGATTCGTAGGCCGCCTGGACGTCCGGATGGTTTGAGGCGTTCACGTTTGAAGAGCGGTAGGGCACGGCATAGCGTCGGGCGAGCTGCCCGCCGATCAGGACCGCCTTGGCGTACTCCGGCGTGCCGAAGGCCGGCGCCCCGGTCTTCATGTCCACGTTCGAGGTGAAGCCGCCGTAGAACACCGGCGCGCCGGGATTGACGATCTGGCAGAAGGCGATGCCGGCGAGCGCCTCGGCGTTCTGCTGCGCCAACGCCCCCGCGATCGTGACCGGGGCCATGGCGCCGGCCAGGGTAAAGGGCGTGATCACGATCGGCTGGTTGCGCCTCGCCATCTCGATCATGCCCCAGAGCATCGGGCGGTCGTACTGCAGCGGTGAGTTGGCGTTGACCACGGTATAGAGGCTGGGCTCGCGCAGCATCCGCTCCTCGGAGATGCCGCGCGCGATACGCATCATCTCTATGGCGTCGAGGATGCGCCGGCGGCCCAGCGAATAGCCGAAGCCGACCTTGTCCGTCAGCTTGAACAGGGCGCCGAGGGCCCGCAGGTGGCGGATGTCCGGCTCGATGTCCGTGGGCTCGACCGGATAGCCGCCCGAAAGGTGGGCGATGTTGAGGCTCTGGGTCAGGCGCAGCAGGTCGCAATAGTCGGCGAAGTTGCCCGGGCGGCGGCCGCCCTCGATGTCCGAGGCGTACGGCGGGCTGCTGACCGAGCAGAAGTTCATGTGGTTGTCGCCGAAGGTGAGGTCGTGGTCCGGGTTGCGCGCGTGCATCCGGAACACCGCCGGGGCGGTCTTGATCTTCTCCTCGATCAGGTGCCGGTCGAAGCGCACCCTCGGACCTTCGGCCTCGACCTCGGCGCCCGCCGCCTTCAGGATCTCGCGCGCCTCGGGCAGCAGGAAGTTCATGCCGATTTCTTGGAGGGCGTCGAGCGAGGCCCCGTGGATCGCCTCGATCTGGTCGGCCGAGACGATCTCCATCGGCGGATAGGGGTTCGTGACCTGCTGGAACGGAAGCTGCTTCAGCCTGCCGACATCGCGCTTTGCGCGCCGTCCCTCGGCCCCGCCCCGCTCCGTCCCGCGCCTGGACATTCCGCAACACCTCCACCTGCCGCGGCCGACCGCCGCTGGGGGGCCGATCTTAGGTGCAAGGAAGCGGTCGGCTAAAGCTAATTTCCGCTCGTCCGCGGGAAAAAACAACGCGTGGCGGCCTGCCGGTCAGGGGCCGGAGCCGTCCAGGGTCCGCCTGATCTGCTGTGCCAGGACCGCTTTTGCGTAAGGCTTCCGCAGGAGGTTGATGCCGTCTTGCAGGACGCCTTGGCCGAAGTCGGCCTTATCCGTATAACCCGAGGTATAGAGCACCTTGAGCGTCGGATGGCGGGCCGCCGCCTGTTGCGCCAGCGCCACGCCGTTCATGCCGTGCGGCAGCACCACGTCGGTAAACAGCAGCTCGACCTCCCGAGATTTCTCCAAGACCGCGAGCGCCGCGCGACCGTCCTCCGCGGACAAGATCCGGTAACCCAGGCTGGACAGCAGCGTCGTGGCGACCTCCAAAACGTCGGGGTTGTCCTCCACGACCAGGATCGTCTCGCCGGAACCCTTCGGGACGCCCGGGACGGACTCGGTCACGGCGGCCCGGGCCTGTTCGGCCGTCGCCTTCGGAAGGCAGAGCCTGACCGTCGTGCCCCGCCCGACCTCGCTTTCGATCGTGATTCCGCCGCCGGACTGCTTGACGAATCCGTAGGCCATGGAAAGCCCCAGGCCGCTGCCCTGTCCCACGCCCCTGGTCGTGAAAAAGGGCTCGAGGGCCTGCGCCACGACTTCGGGCGGCATGCCGCAGCCGGTGTCGGTCACCGACGCCACGACATAGGGCCCGGGCGAAACCTGGTACCGCCGCGCGGACCATCGGTCGAGTTGCACGTTCGCGGTCTCGATGGTCAGGGTTCCGCCATCCGGCATGGCATACTTGGCGTTCACCGCGAGATTGAGCAAAGCGGATTCCATTTGGGCCCGATCGATGGTCGAATTCCAGAGATCGCTCCCGAGCGCCGTGTCGATCTTGACGGTCTCGCCCAGGGTGCGAAGCAGCAGGTCCCTCATGTCGGACATCAGCGCGTTCAGATCCGTGACTTCCGGTTCCAGGGACTGCCGCCGCGAGAAGGCGAGCAGGCGATGCGTCAGGTCCCCTCCGCGCATAACAGCGCGCATCGCCGGACGCACCAAGTCCCAGCGCGAGTCGTCATCTCCCAGAGAGTCCTCCAGGAGTTGGAGGTTGCCGAGGATGATGCCGAGCAGATTGTTGAAGTCGTGTGCCAGTCCGCCGGTTAGATGCCCCACCGCCTCCATCTTCTGGGCTTGGCGCAGTTGCTCCTCGGTGCGCTTGTAGTCGGATATGTCCTCGACCAAGGCGAAGAAGCCCAGGATTTGCGAATTCGGCCCCCTGTGGGGCAGGTAGAGCATGCGGACGTTGCGCTCCACGCCGTCCGGGTAGGCGATCGTCTTTTCCAAATTCATTGCCTTGCCGGAAAGCACCGCCTCGATGTCCGGACGAGCTTCTTCGTATGGGCTTCCGTGAATGTCCTTGATGGTCTTTCCGATGATCTTCTCGGCGGGACGGCCATACCACTCCACGCAGGTCTGGTTGACGAAGCGGTAACGTATGTCGGAGTCGATATAGGCAATCAGCACGGGCAGATTGTCCGTGATGGCGCGGATCTGGTCCCGGCTGTCGCGCAATGCCTGCTCGGCGCGCTTTCGCTTCGTAGTGTTCCGGACGAGGGCGAAGATTCCACGAACCGCGCCGTCATCCTCTACATGGGGGACGAAATTCAAACTGAAGTGACGCGGGTCATCGTCGGGATGCTCTGTCACGACCTCGAAATTCTGCCGTTCTCCGGCCAAGGCCTTTTCGAGCTTGGGACGAATCTGCCGGTAGACGCTCTCCTCCAAGACCTCGGACGCGTGCTTTCCCTGAATGTCCGAGACCGGGCGCTCGAACCACTTTTCGTGCGTCTTGTTGGCGAAGAGATAGCGGTGGTCTTTGTCGACATGGGCGATCAGCACAGGCAGGTTGTCGGTCACGAGGCGGCGCTGCCGTTCGCTCTCGCGTAGCGCGTCCTCGGCGCGTACTCGCTCGGCGATTTCCTGCATCAACGCCTCGTTGGCCGTGCGCAGCTCGGCAGTCCGTTCCTGAACGCGCAGCTCCAGCGCACCGTGGGCCTCCTTCAAGGCGCGCTCGGCCAGCCTGAGTTCTGTGATGTCGGTGAAAGTCAGGAGAATCTGCCTGGCTCCGACCTCCGACTGGCGCATGCTTCGGGCGTCGATCAGGAATGTGCAGGGGCCGCGTCCTTGCAGGTCCGGTGAAACCTCGACTCCCTCCAGTGGCTTTCCCTCGCACGACACCTGCTCAAGCCGGCCGCGCAGCTCGAGAAGATCCCAGGTATCGCCGGCGAGGTCGAACAAGGGCCGCTGCCCGGTCGTCTCGGGCGTTTTCGGGAAGAGATCGTGGAACGCCGGGTTGGCCGAGACCAACTGGAGTCCGGAATCGAGGATCGCGGTCGGGTGGTGCATCGTCGCCACGACGCTTTCGGCATAATTGCGCGCGGCCGAGAGGCGGTCGATCAAGTCCGCGTTGTCGATTTGCAGCCTGAAGGTGCCGAGCAGGGACCGGTTGAAGAACCACCCGATAATCGAGAGCAGGACGATGAACAGGGCGACCATGGCCGCCATGGCCAGGTACACGGGTTCGCCATGGATCAAAAGCGACACCGCCAGGAGACCGGACGACGGCAGCAAGTATGCGTAGAGAGCGGGCAGGTAGACGGAGCTGGCTGCAACCGCCCCGGCCCCCATGCCTCCGATCACAAAGGCCAGAAAGGTATGGTGGAGGATCGAATCGACGACCAGAACCTCCCATGCCGCAAGGCCCCACAGGGCGCCGGTGACGCCTGTGCAGACGACGTAGAGATGCACCCACTTCGACGCCTGCTCCGGCGGCGGTCGAAGCCGCTTGTAACGGTCCCAGAGGCCGATGCGGACAGCCGTGATCGCGGTCATCAGGGCCACCCAAACGATCAGCTGCGAATGCGGGAAATCGCTCCATAGGACCGCGCCGAGGATTGCGGCGTTGATGGTATTGGCAAGGGGTGGAAGGGGGGACCTGAACAGCAGCCGTAACTGCTCGCCGCGGATCCGTTGCCTGCGCTCGGCCTTGGCCTTTCGGCGCGCATCCTCCGAAAGCGTGCCTTGGGCCGGTGGGTTGGTCGGGCCCGTTGAATGCTGCAATGCCCTCTCCGCAGGTCAATATGACCGGATCCGATCGCAGCCTGATCGCTAGCTAAAAGAGACTAGCGTCTGCTGCCTCGTCCAAAGGAAGGTCTCTATAGCAGAGAATTCTGTCCGCGGGGAATAGCCTCAGATTGGATCGAACCGGATTGACCGCGAAAGAGTCGAGACGCTTCGGTGTCTCGCCACGGGTCCTCAGAACTGTGTTCTCCTGTATCTGGCCCAAGCAAGCGGCCGACGGCCCCGGTTTTTGATTGAGAAACCTAAAGAAAATGCTATCGAAGGGAGAAGGTGAATTTAGAAGGATATCCGTCCGTATCGGGTTTGGTCGGAGCCGGAGCCTTGTCGCACATCGCAGAGGGGCACTGTTGAACACAAACTAGCTTATGAAGACTAGCTGAAAGAGGTAGAACTTGGCTGGATTGCCGTGTAGAATAGGCCGTCCACGATGGCCACGAAACCGCCGCACCGAATACAGCGGGTCGAT
This sequence comes from uncultured Kiloniellales bacterium, assembly GCA_947259625.1. GTDB lineage: Bacteria > Pseudomonadota > Alphaproteobacteria > Kiloniellales > JAKSDN01 > CAMYKD01. The sequence goes on from CAMYMY010000021.1 coordinate 14,168, forward strand.
CATTGGCACGGTGTTCGCCGGGACCTGAATCACAGCGCTTACACGGGCGGCGTTAAGGGTGTCCGATTGCCGATGCGCAATTGGGACAAGACGGCGAGAGGGATTGATGGCCAAGATTCTAATTATCGACGATGAACCCGATTTCCTGGACCTGCTGTGCAAGGTCCTGGCGAGGACGGACCATGAGGTCACGGCCGTTGACGACGGCGCCCAGGTTCTGGAAGGCCGGACCGGGGTCGATTTCGACCTCGTGGTGACGGATATCATCATGCCCGGTGTCGAGGGGATAGAGACGCTGGCCTATTTCCGCCGGATAAACCCGGATATCAAACTCGTCGCCATTTCGGGCGGCGGATGCTTCGACGCTTCGTTTCACTTGAAACTCGCGAGGGATTTAGGCGCCGTTCGGACCCTCGAGAAGCCCTTCGATGTTTACAAGTTTCTCGACCTCGTCGAGGAGGTGCTCGAAGAGGGCAGCACAATCGGCGATATCATAGAGCCGGACGGTCCGGCGCCGGAAGCGCGGACGCCGGACAGCAAGATCGTTCAGCTGCTGTTGGAATAGAGCGGCGCTCGGCGGGGCACATGGGTTCGCTCTGGCCCGAGCTGTCCGCCGAAGCGCACCGGTCCCCGAAAAATCCAGGTCAGGCCTGCGAAATCTGCAAGTCTCCACCGATGCGACCTCGTCTAGGATCGTATCGCCCGCAACCAGTCCGGTGCGGCACGACGGGCCAGGCGAGGAAGCTTGCGCAACATCCATCTACCCGTCTGGCTGGGCGCCCGCGCCCTGCCGCGGCCTGCCACCTTCGTCGCGCTGTTCACGCTGGCGGTGTTGCCGCGCACCCTGCTGATTACCGTGCTGCCGCTCGAGGCGCTGGCTTTTCTGGGCAGCGCCCAGAAGGTCAGCGTGCTCTACCTCTGCGTTTCCCTGGTCGGCCTGTGCGGCAGCCTGTCGATCCCCTGGCTGGTGCACCGGCTGCGCCGGCGCTGGGTGTTCAGCCTGGGGGCGCTCAGCATGGCCAGCGCCGCCCTTTTGTTCACCTTCCAGGCCTTTCCGGCCTTCGTCACCGGCATGGTGTTTCACGTTTTCGCGGTGGCGTCGCTCGAGATTTCGCTGAACCTCTATCTGATGGATCACGTCCCGCGCCGGGAGCTGAACCGCTTCGAGCCGCTCCGGGTGTTCTTCGCCGGCAGCGCCTTCACGCTGGGTCCCTGGCTCGGCGTTTATGTTCGGAGCCACCTGGATCACGGCGCGCCCTTCGCCTTGACCGCTCTGGCCGCGCTGGTTCTGTTCGGATACTTCTGGTTCCTGCGCCTGACCGAGAACCCGGTGGTGGCGCCCATGAAGCGCCCGCCGCCCAAGCCGCTCGTCTATCTGCCGCGGTTCTTCGGCCAGCCGCGGCTGCGCTTGGCCTGGGTGCTCGCCGTCGGCCGTTCGGCCTGGTGGTCCATGTTCTTCATCTACGCGCCGATCTATGCGGTGACTTCCGGCCTGGGCGAGGTCGCCGGCGGCGCCATCGTCTCGGCCGGCTCGGCCTGCGTCTTCCTGGCGCCGCTGTGGGGCCGGCTCGGCCGCCGCTTCGGCATGCGCCGCCTGCTGGTCGGCGGCTATGTCGCCGGCGGCCTGACCACGATGGCGGTCGCGGCGATCGCCGGGGCGCCCTGGCTCGGCGCCGCGGCACTGCTGCTCGCCGCCTTTGCCACCGGCAGCATCGACGGCGCCGGCAACCTGCCGTTCCTGCGCGCGGTGCACCCCCTGGAACGCCCGGAGATGACCACGGTCTTCGCGACCTACCGCGACGCCGCGCAGTTGGCGCCGCCCGGGGTCTTCTCGGTGCTGCTCAGGTTCTTCGAGCTGCCGGCGGTCTTCGCCGCGGGGGGCGCTGCCCTGCTGGTCCTGTCCTACTATGCCCGCTTCATCCCACGCCGGCTTTAGACACGGCCCATCTGGAACCGCCGTGCCGAAAGAAAGACCCCGCCGGGTGGGTCGCTCCGGCGGGGTCGCTCTGATCAGGGAAGGGGAGGTTGCTGTACAGGGACGCCTGAACGTCCAGGACAAGTTCAGGGTGAGCCAGTTTGATTAACGAAAAGTAAATTTTTCCATGAATATGAAATAAATTCGTACTTTCGGATGACGGGCCGGGCAGGGGCCGAAGCGCCCCTCCCGGGAATCGAGATAGGGGCGACTTGGATGGCGAACCTGCGCGACGACGGCGTGCAACAGGTTTTCGCGTCGGCCATGGCCGACCTTCACCGATCCTGGCGGAAGCTGGCCGCGCACGAGCGACGGCAGAGCCTGCAGGCCGCCGTCGACGGCGCCGCGAACGCGGTACAAAAACCGAGTTGGGAGGTGATCTGCCGGACCCTTGCGCCCGGTCAGGACGGTCAACTGAGATGCGACAGGAACAACTGGAGCCTGGAGGTCGCCGACGCCTTCGTCGAGGGGACGATCGAGGACGGGGAGGCCTGGCTACGCACCGTGTCGATGGTCTACCACGAGATGCGCCACGGCGAGCAGTGGTACCTCTGCGCCCAGGCGGTCTTGGCGGAACAGTTCCCGCTGCCCTGCGGCGCCCAGCCCGCGGACCCGGCGGCGGGCGTTGCCGAGAGCGACCTGCGCGACACCATGGGGCTGCCCGGCGCCATTGTGCAGTATGCGGCCCAGCGCCGGAGCCAGTTTCCCCATGACCTGATTTCCGTAACGCGCGGCTGGTACGACTCCCTCTTCGGCGCGCGCCGCCGGCCGCAAGACCGCATGCGGGAGACGATCCAGCATGGCGGCAAGGCCGCGGATCATGTGCATCTTCCCGAAGAGCAGGACGCCTGGGACCTGCAGCAGTCCGTTCTCGAGAAGAGCAAGGCCCTGATCGGATCCTCCTTGGACACCCGGGCCTATGCCGCCCTGCGCAGCCTGTTCGGCGAGTGATCGGAGCACGTCCTTGCGCCAAAGGTCGGGGCGTGGGGTGCGAGAGTCCGTAGGTCCGGCCGGGCTCTGAGCGGGGGAGCGATGCCCGCATCGCATGGCGAAAGCCGGCGAACGGCCGTTAAGGGTTGGTGAAGGACTGGCCACGTAGTCTCCGCGGACCCGGCGCAGGCGTACAGCCGCGAAACCGACCCGCATCGGCGGCGGAGGGAACGATGCCAGTCTATGTCTTGGCCTTTGGCGTGGCGTTCAGCTTCTTCATGTTCGTCATTCCCAGCAAGTCGTTTATCAGCAAGGTCATCCTTTGTATCGGACTGTCTGCCGGGGCCAACCTCCTGTTCGTGATTTTCGCGCCGGAGTGGGCCATGACGGTTCTGGGCGCAAACGAATAAGGTTCGGCGGCACTGGCTTGGGTCTACGACTGCCGCGGGTTTGAGTTCCGCCCTCTTGTCCGAGTCCGCCGCATCCCGTCTTTCTTTCTGCGGGCTGCGCGAACGTACAGCGCCCCGCGCCTTTGCCAGCCGAGTTTTCGGGTAACGGACGGGCGTCGTCGGATCAGGCGCGCGTGCAGGTCAGCAGCGGACCGAGATAGGTCATGCGGTCACGGGTCGCTCGCACACGGCTCTGGATATAGGCGGTCGGCCTGGACGGCGACCATTTGCGGGGATTGGGCAGGACCGCGGCCAGCAAGGCCGCCTCGCGCCGGTTCAGCCGGGACGCGGGCTTGTGGAAGTTGGCCCGAGCGGCGGCTTCGATGCCGTAGATGCCAGGCCCCCATTCGGCGATGTTGAGATAGACCTCGAGTATCCTCTGCTTGTCCCAGAGGGCCTCCAGCAGAATGGTCAGCGGCGCTTCGGCGACCTTGCGGACATAATCTCGGCCCGGCCAGAGGTAGAGATTCTTGGCGGTCTGCATGGTGATCGTGCTGGCGCCGCGCAGGCGCTCGCCCTTGTAATAGTCGGACACGGCCTCGAAGAGCTGGCCCCAGTCGACCCCGGAATGGGCGCAAAAGTTGTTGTCCTCCAGGGCGATCACGGCGTTGACCACGTTGGGCGAGATCTTGGACAGGGGCACCCAGTCCTTCTTGATGCCCTCGCCCTCGAACATGCGGATCACCATCAGGGGCGTGAAGGGGGGTGGCACCTCGCGGAACAGCAGGGCGAGCGCCACCGGCGCGATCAGGACGGTGCCCAGCGTCCAGAACACGATCCATCGGAGTCGGCTTGCCAAGGTGCGACGCTTGCGGGACATATCGGTAGCTTGGCTCGATCCCTTATACAAAGGTATTGGCCTCCGGCGGCCGAGACGTCGCCGGGATCCGCCCACGGGCAGGACGGCCCGCGCAGAACGGCTCGCATGGTGGCGGTATAGTCTGAAGGTCTCGTAAATATCAAGGGCCCGACGGCCGGGCGCGTCGGCCGGGCGCGTCGATCCAGCGCAGGGCCGTTCCTTACCCGGTCCCGGAGGCACAGACCCGCGGACCCGGGCGATCCGGAGCGGGGCGCCGCGGCTCCGTGTCAAATTTCGGGCGTGCCCGGCCCCGCGGCCCATGTTCCGGGGGTGTGCGCCGCCACCGTCGGCTGAAACGCGCCGTGGTCTCTCTAGGCTACACCAAATCTTAAGCGTTTACTGTTGTCTTGTCCGAGAACGCGCTTGGATATCCGCCGAATCTTTTCTCTTGAACAGGCGAGTCTTGGTGCCGACAAATCAAACCGAGAGGAATTTTGTAGGAGTTTCATGATGACATTTGCCAGAATCAGCAGCCGCGTGGCCGGAGCGGTTCTTGGAGCGCTCCTTGCGGTCCCCTTCCTGACGGCCCAGCCGGCTGCGGCCCAAAGCTCGATCGTGATCCGCGATTTCGTCCTGACGCACGGCATCTATGAGAGGGAGCCGGTCGGCACGACGGAGACCTTCGCGTCCGCGGACGAGCGCGGGTACGCCTTTGCCCGGATCGCCAATGACGGGTCCCCCACCCAGGTCTCCTTCGTCTGGTACTATGGCGACGAAATGCATGCCTCCATCGACATGAACATCGGCACCTCCGGGGGCTGGCGTACTTGGAGCAGCATCAACCTTCGGCCCGGCAACTGGCGCGTCAAGCTGCAGGACGCCGGCGGCGCGGTGATCGCCGAGCGCTCGTTCATGGTCGAGCATACCGGCGGAGCTTCCGCCACCTCGGGCATGAAAGATCAGAGCAGCAACACCCCCAGCTCGCCCTCCTACGGCGGCTGGACCGGCCAGCACGACGGCGGCTGACCGCTGCGCTGACTATCATCAGCACTGTCTCTTCCCGAAAGCCGGGGGCCGCGAGGTCTCCGGCTTTCGTCTATCAGGGACCGGACGACGCGGCCCCAGGGCGCGCCAGCCGGCCCACCCTCGAAATCTGCCCGTGACAGGGATTCGGGCCGGGGGCAAGATAGCGGTAACACCGCTCCTGGAACGGGGTCGGACATCCGGCAAAGGGAGGCTGTGCAATGCTCCGCAAGATCATCCCCGACGTGATTCGCGATCCGCAGCCGGTTCATTTGCCGGCCGCGGCAGGCGTGCGCGCAGCGGCCAGGCTGATGCGCGACCGCAATGTCGGCTCGGTCTTGATCATCGAGGACGGACGGCTAGAGGGAATCTTCACCGAGCGCGACATGGTCCATCGGGTGGTCGCGGAGGGCCGTGACCCCGACGGCACGGCGCTGGGCGAGGTGATGACCCGGGACCCCGACACCGTCCCGCCCGACACCACGGCCCTGGACGCGCTGCGCCGCATGCAGGACGGCGGCTACCGGCATCTGCCGGTGGTCGAGGCGGGAAAGGTCGTCGCGGTCGTGTCCCGCCGCGACTTCCTGGGCGGGGAAAAGGCGCGGCTGGACGACGAGACGGCCATGTGGGAGCGGATCGGCTGAACCGTCGGAGCCGGGCCGAGGCCCAAGCCGCAGGACTGCGGTCCGGGCAGCACAATATCTTTACCAATTCACCGGTATGACATGTGGTCCGGGGAGTCCGAAGGTCGATCCGGGGGAAGGGAAGAGTGGGCCTATGGAGCAGACGAAGCCAAGAAAACCGGCCAGCCAAAGGAAGCCGAGCCGCCAGACGGTGCCGATCGGCCAGACGATGGCGAACGGCCGGGCGGTGCCGGACGATCGGAACAAGCCCAAGGTCCAGAGGGAGCGGGTAAAGAGAGGCAGACAGGTCCGGCTGATCGGCAAGGTCTTCGATTTCACGTTCTATGCCATCATCGTCGTCTGCATGCTGGCCGTCGCCCTGTTCTGGCTGCCCAAGTGGGAGGCGCTGGTGACGGCCGCGGTGATCTTCCTGATCTCCGCCGGCATGATCATTCACGTGTCCTTCTCGTCGTCCCAGAAGCAGAGGATCCACGAGGCGCCCTATCACGAGATCAACTACAAGCTCTTCTCGCCCTTCGCGCTGGTGTTCTCCTTCGCCACCATCTGCTACCTGTTGAACGGGTTCCAGCCGCAGTTCTTCGTCAACACGACGAACGCCTCGATCGTCGATTTCTCGGTCTTCGCGGTCGACAACATCTTCCGTGTGATCTTCTGGGACGTGCCCGAGATCTACGGCCTCTCGGCGACCCCCATCACCCACAACGTCGACAGCCTGCTGATCTCCACCTTCGTGTTCCTGTTCCGGGCGCTCATCGGCCTCAGCCTGATCAAGATGGTGATCCTGTTCCTGAGGAACTGATACCAGGGCGCCGATGACGAGAGTCATCGGCGCCCTGGCAAGCGCGACCGCGCGCCCGCAGCGAAGCGAGGACAGCCAAGCAGACGGATGTCTGCGCCCGGCGCTTGAGGGGCAACAGGCGAGTCCAGTCATGGGCTCGTCGGCATGACGTCGGTCCGACACCTGACGGCGCCGATGCGGGTCTTCCGGATCGGCGATCCCGAGGGCCGATATCCCATCTACAGCGGCGAAGGCGCGGCGCGCGCCGAGGGGCGCTGGCACGAAAAGGGCCAGGACGTCATCTACGCCGCCGAGCACTACGCCACCGCCATGCTTGAGAAGCTGGCCCACTACAACGGTCTGCTGCCGCCCAACCAGCACTTCATCGAGATCGCGATTCCCGTCGGCACGTCCTACGAGGAGGTCACCAAGGACAGCCTGCCGGATTGGAGTCGTCCCGAGGGCCATGCGGCCCGGGCCTTCGGATCGGCGTGGCTCCGGTCCCGGCGCTCGGCGATCCTGATCGTCCCAAGCTATGTCGCGCGCGAGGACTCGAACGTCTTGATCAATCCGCACCATCCCGACGCCAAGGCGATCCGGCCCGGACGGGAAAAGCCCCTATTCTGGGACGCCCGCCTGTTTGCCGCGAGAGACGGGTAGCGCGGAGACTCGCGAGCCCCCTTTAGCCCTTTGAAACCTTATCCCTGTATCCAGACGGGTCGCGCCCTGCCTTCGGGGCGCCCCCGACAAGGACCTCGCCGCCTCATGACCCCTCCGCCCCCCGCCCTCGAGCTGACCGGCCTCACCAAGGCCTTCGACCGGCCGGCGGTCGATGGGCTGGATCTCAGGGTCCGGGCCGGGGAGTTCTATGCCCTGCTGGGGCCCAACGGGGC
>CAMYMY010000022.1 GCA_947259625.1 uncultured Kiloniellales bacterium
GCGTTTGGTCGCCAATTGGCCATAGAACGTCGAAATATGTTTCGCGGCCAGCCGGTACCAGTGTTCGGCTTGTTCCTCGTCACCCTTGCTTCGCGCCGCCTCGCCGGCCCAATAGGCCCCCCGCGCGCGGCTGACCGGGGTTGAGACGCCGTCGAACAGCTGAACGAAGTGGTCATAGGCCCGATCCGGGTCCTTTACGAAGCGCAGGGCAATCCATCCCGCCAGCCACTCGCCTTCGGCGAAACCCAGCCCCTTCTCGAAACCGTGATGGCTGGCGAGCCGATAGGCGACCTCGAAGTCGCGTCGATCGAGCGCGCCACGGGCCGCCCAGTGGCGCAGGGGCCACCAGACTTCGGGGTGTGGAGCGTCGGGCCTGGGCGGGTCCAGTAGGGCAATCACGCCTTGCTGCCGGCCCTTGCGTCGGCGCCACCGGGCCCGGTCATAGATGAAACCGGGGTCTTCGCGCAGCCTGCTCGGAACCTTCCTGACGGCGCGATCCACACCCGGACGGCGGAACGCCAACAGCAGCCGGGCCTCGGCAAGCTGGACATAGCCGTTGCCGATGCGCCGGGCCTGGCGGCGCGCGGCCCTGGCGCTGCGCTGCCACAAGAGACGGTCCAGCCGGTCGATATGGTCGTCTTTTCGAAGCAGCTTGCCGTACTGTTTCAGAAAGGCCTTTTCCTGCTCGGTGGTCAGCTTGAATTCGATCCAAATCTCGCGCAGGAGCGTGGCCGCACGGTCGTCCTTCCCGGCGCGCTTCAGGGCCTCGGCATAACGCAGCGCACCGTCGGTGGTGACGGGTGGCCGCGCCTCGAACCAAGCCAGCAGGTCGCTGTCCGACAGGTCGGCGGGCATGGCCCGCTCGGCATTTCGCAGCAGGTTCCGCTGGCGTGGCCAATCCGGGTTTGCTTCGATGAACCGGGCCAGTTCGGAAAATTCCGCTTCGGTCTTCTCTCGGGTCAGATCGAGCCAGTAAATGACCTTTGCCGGCAGGGCGTTGGTGGCCTTGGCCGCCGTTTCGCGCGCGCTCTCGATCCGTTTGGCTTCGAACTGCTCGAAGGCGGCGGTGTAGATGGTCCGGTCTGCCTCGGAGAGCAGAATCCCATTGGCCGCGCCGGCGCTGCCTGCCAGACAGGCCACCCACAGGGTCAAGACAACAATGTGTACCAAATGTCGCACTAATCCTCCCGATTCTACCCAGGTTTGAATTCTTCCACGCCGGGGAAATCTACACCAGGGATATTAACAGAATGGATCACGAAATGTGACAACGGCCGCTGGCCGCGCCGGCGGTTGTCGGGGGGCGGCGGCCTTGCCGCCATAGGGGTGAAGGGGTATTGTCCGACGAGACGGGCCACCGCGTTCGCCGCGAATTGTCCTGCTCAAAAGAAACGATTGGGGAAACGCCATGTCTGGGCCGATGTTCAAAGGGTCTATGCCTGCCCTGATCACCCCTTTCGCCAACGGCAAGTTGGATGAAACCGCCTTTCAGGACTTCGTTGAATGGCAGATCCAACAGGGCAGCCACGGGGTCGTGCCCTGCGGCACGACCGGCGAATCACCTACCCTTTCCCACGACGAGGACATGCGGGTCACCTCGCTTTGCGTCGAGGTGGCGAAGGGCCGGGTTCCGGTCATCGCCGGCACGGGCTCGAACTGCACCAAAGAGGCGATCAGGTTGACCCGCCACGCGAAGCAGGTGGGTGCCGACGCGGCCCTGGTGGTCACGCGCTATTACAACAAACCCACCCAGGAAGGCCTCTACCAGCATTACAAGTCGATCCAGGATGCGGTCGATATTCCTATCATCATCTACAACATCCCCCCCCGCTGCGTGGTCGACATGAGCGTCGAGACGATGACACGCTTGGCTATGCTGCCGAATGTCGTCGGCGTGAAGGATGCGACCTGCGACCTGGCCCGGCCGGCCAAGACCCGGCGGGCGATCGGCCCCGATTTCGTGCAGTTGTCGGGCGAGGATGCAACGGTGGTGCCGTTTCTGGCCCAGGGCGGTCATGGCTGCATCTCGGTGACCGCCAATGTGGCGCCGCGGCTTTGCGCCGAATTGCATCAGGCCTGGCAGGGCGGCGAGATCGAGACCGTACAAGCGATCAACGACCGGCTCATGCCGTTGCACGAGGCACTGTTCGTCGAAACCAGCCCGGCACCGGTCAAATTCGCCGCCAGCCTGCTGGATAAGTGCCGGAATATCGTTCGCCAACCCCTGATCGCGGTTTCGCAGGAGACCGAAATCAAGGTGCGTGAAGCGTTGGCCCACGCCGGCCTGATCAACTAGCGGACCGAGGCCGCGTCCGGGTGTGGAAGAGGGCGCTGATACGCTCGTAGCCCAGAACCGCAAGGCACGCCACAACTACTTCATCGAGGACAGCCTCGAGGCGGGCCTGGTTCTGACGGGCACCGAGGTGAAGTCGCTGCGCCAGGGGCGCGCGTCGATCGTCGAGGCCTATGCAGGCGAGCAGGGTGGCCAGCTCTACCTGCTGAACGCCAACATACCGATCTACGAGGCGGCGAACCGCTTCAACCACGAACCCAAACGGCCCCGCAAGCTGCTGCTCCACCGCCGAGAGCGTGATCGCCTGCTCGGCTTGATCCGGCGCCAGGGCTATACCCTGGTTCCGCTTAAGCTCTATTTCAATCCGCGCGGTATCGCCAAGGTCGTGGTGGGCATCGCCCGTGGCAAGCGCAAGATCGACAAGCGCGAAACCGAGAAGCAGCGAGATTGGAGCCGGGAAAAGGCGCGCCTCATGCGCGAGAAGAGCTAGCCGAGGCGGTTCTTTAACTCGGTGAAGACCGCTTCGAACATGGCCGCGGTGAGACGGCCGGTGTTGGTATTGTAGCGAGAGCAGTGATAGCTGTCCGCGAGCAGCGGGGCATTCGGAAGCTCATGCAACGCGCCATGGGCGAAGGGGTAATGGCCCTTGCGCAGACCCAGCGCGCCCAACACGGCGCCGTGCGCGATGGCGCCCAGGGCAAGCACCGCCTCGAGGCGTTCCAGCGAGGCCAACTCCACCTCGAGGAAGCGGCGGCAGATCGCGATCTCTTCGGCGAGCGGCTTGTTTTCCGGGGGGACACAGCGAACCGCATTGGTGATGCGACAGTCTGCGAGTCGAACGCCATCGTCGAACCGCCGGTCGTAGCAGCCCCGGGCGAAGCCGAACTTGAGCAACGTGGCGTAGAGCAGGTCGCCGGCATAGTCTCCGGTGAAGGGTCGCCCCGTTCGGTTGGCCCCTTTGAGGCCTGGCGCCAGGCCGACGATCAACAGCCGGACCCCAGTGCCGCCGAACGACGGTACCGGGGCGTTGAAGAAGTCGGGATGGGCCTGCTGATTGGCCGAGCGGAACGCCGCAAGACGGGGACACAGTTGACAGTCGTGATCAGGGGCAACCGACACGACGCCATTCATCGCCCGGCGCCGTTTTCGTCAGGCGGGCTCCGGCTCGTAGTATTCCTCGTCGTCCTCGTAATCGTCGACCGGATTGTTCAGGTCTTCGCGACCGCGTGCGCGGGGGTGGTCGGCCGGGAGCGCCCGCTCGATCTCGGCCTGCAGGTCGACAAGATCGACGAAGCGGTCCGCCTGCCGTCGCAACTCGTCGGCAACCATCGAGGGCTGCGAGCGCACGGTCGATACGACGGTAACGCGCCGCCCCCTGCGTTGAATCGCCTCGACCAATCGGCGGAAGTCGCCGTCGCCGGAGAACAGAACGATGTGGTCCAGATGCTCGGCCATCTCCATCACGTCGATGGCCAGTTCGATGTCCATGTTGCCTTTGATCTTGCGACGACCCGAAGAATCGGTGAACTCCTTGGTCGGCTTGGTCACCATGGTGTAACCGTTGTAGTCGAGCCAGTCGATCAAGGGGCGGATCGGGGAATATTCCTGATCCTCCACCAAAGCCGTGTAGTAGAGGGCCCGCACCAAGCGGCACTTTGTCTCGAACAGATCCAGCAGGCGCTTGTAGTCGATGTCAAAGCCCAACGCACGTGCCGTGGCATAAAGATTGGCACCATCTATGAACAGCCCCACGCGTTCTTGCGAATGGAATTTCATCACTACCCTTTCCACATAATCACATTGACAAGTACAACAATTACCGCGGCACCCAAAGACCGTGAGCGAGCGACACGAGGGGTTACCACTTGGCGGCCCGTCCCGCAAGCCGCCGGATAATGTGCCCGGATAATGTGCTATGTAGGCGTTTCCATAATCGCCACAAGGGTGATCGCGAGGAGCAAACGATCTTGTGATTTTCATCGGTATCGGCGCCAACCTTCCGCACCCTGAACACGGGCCGCCTCGGAAAACCTGCGATGCCGCGCTGGCGGCATTGAACGCCGCCGGGCTGTGGGTGTTGCGCCGTTCGCGCTGGTATGAGAGCGAACCGATGCCACCCTCCGATCAGCCCCGGTTCATCAACGGCGTGGCCGAAGTGGCGACGGACCTGGCTCCGGCTGAACTGCTCGAACGGCTGCATCGGGTCGAGGCCGACTTCGGTCGGGTGCGGCATCGGGCGAACGAGGCCCGTGTTCTCGACCTCGATCTCCTGGCGTACCGCGGATGCGTCAGCGCCCCGGGTGCATCGCCCATACTGCCCCATCCGCGCCTGGCCGAACGAGCTTTCGTTCTGCTGCCGCTGGCCGAGTTGGTCCCCGACTGGCGCCATCCGGTGAGCGGTCTCAGTGCCACCGGCTTGGTCGGACGCTTGCCGACGGGTCGAACGGCGCGGGCGGTCGAGGCTGCCGCCGAGCCCTGAAGTGTCGGCAAGGCCCCGGAAAATCTGAGATATTCCGGTGATTCGCCTTGTCTTGGCGGAGCGGCGCCCATATATTCCATGGTCCTTCAAGTCAGGCCTGTTTTGGGACAACCACTGGAGCTCTTGCCCCATGGCGCGTGTTACTGTCGAAGACTGTGTCCTCAAGGTTCCCAATCGTTTCGATCTGGTCATGCTGGCCGCTCAACGAGCACGCGAAATTACGTCTGGTGCTCAGCTGACGGTCGAACGAGACCGGGACAAGAACCCTGTGGTTGCACTACGGGAAATCGCGGAGGAGACCACGGACCTTGGGACTCTCGCGGAATCCTTGGTGCAGAGCATGCAAAAGCATATCGAAATGGACGAACCGGAAGAGGATGTCCCGGAGTTCGATGTGCCGAGCATCCCGGGCTTGGAGCTGGATACGGCTGAGGTCGGAGACGGCGAAGAACTGCTCGCCGACGGATTCACCGTCGAAGATGCGCTCACCGTCGAAGATGCGCTCGCCGTTGAAAGTGACGACGAGGAAGCGCAACAGGCCGATGTCGGGCCTGGCGGCGCCGAGACGGGAGAGCCCGAAGCCGACAGTGCTCCGGCTGACGACGAGGCCAAGGTCTGAGGAACAGCGACTCTAGATTTTCCCCTGAAACCCCGTCGCTTGGCAGCTTGGCGGCGGGTGTTGCCGCGCGTACTCTCGAACCTGTGGAGCAGGGTGGCGAGGGCCGGCGCAATGGCACGTCATGATCCGGCAGTTTGAGCTTGTCGAGAGGGTCAAATCCTACGATCCGAACGCGGACGAGGATGCCCTCAACCGCGCCTATGTCTATGCCATGAAAGTGCACGGCTCGCAGACACGCGAGTCGGGGGATCCGTATTTCTCACATCCGATCGAGGTCGCCGGCATCCTGACCGACCTCAAGCTCGACGACAACACGATCATCACGGCCTTGCTGCACGACGTCGTCGAGGATACCGAAGCCACCCTGAAAGACGTCGAGCAGAAGTTCGGCAAGGACATTGGGAGACTGGTCGACGGCGTGACCAAGCTCTCACGCCTCGAACTGCAGTCCGAGCAGACAAAGCACGCGGAGAACTTCCGCAAGCTGGTCGTTGCCATGTCCGAGGACATCCGGGTGCTGTTGGTGAAGCTGGCCGACCGGCTGCACAATATGCGGACGCTGGAGAGCGTGAAGTCACCGGACAAGCGTCGCCGCATAGCGCGCGAGACCATGGATATCTATGCGCCCCTGGCCGAGCGCATCGGCATGCAGCGCTTCAAGGACGAGCTCGAAGACTTGGCCTTCGCCCAGCTCAACCCAGATGCCCGGGACTCGATCCAGGCACGCATGGAATTCCTGAAGCGCACGGGAGAGGACCTGCCGGATAGGATCGTCGGTCAACTGAAACGCACGCTGGCCGAGGACGGGACCGAGGCCTGGGTTTCGGGCCGGGTCAAGTCGCCCTACTCGATCTGGCGCAAGATGCAGCGCCAGAACGTGGCCTTCGAGCAACTCTCCGATCTCGTGGCGTTTCGCGTAGTGGTCGAATCGGTCGAGCACTGCTACCAGGCTCTCGGCATATTGCACAGCCGGTACCCAGTGGTCCCGGGCCGGTTCAAGGACTATATCTCGACGCCCAAGCCGAACGGCTACCGTTCGCTGCACACCGGTGTGATCGGCCCCGAGCGACAACGGGACGAGGTGCAGATCCGCACCCGCGAAATGCACGAGGTGGCGGAGTTCGGGGTCGCCGCCCATTGGAAGTACAAGCAAGCCAGCCAGCAGGTCGACGGTCGCCAATACCGCTGGCTGCGCGAACTGCTCGATATTCTGGAGCACGCCTCGAACCCCGAGGAATTCCTGGAGCACACCAAGCTCGAGATGTTCCAGGATCAGGTCTTTTGTTTTTCCCCCAAGGGCGACCTGATAGCCCTGCCGCGCGGCTCGACGCCGGTCGACTTTGCCTATGCGGTGCACTCGGAGGTGGGTGACACCTGCGTCGGCTCGAAGGTCAACGGCCGCATGGTGCCGTTGCGCGCGCTGCTCAAGAACGGCGATCAGGTCGACATCATCACCTCTCGGGCTCAGACCCCGTCGCCCGATTGGGAAACCTTTGTCGTCAGCGGCAAGGCCAAATCCCGCATTCGGCGCTTCGTTCGCATGAAGCAGCGCGAGCAGTACGGCGAACTCGGCCGGCAGATGCTGCAGAAGGCGTTCCGCCAGGAAGGCTACGAGTTCACCGAGAAGGCGATCGAGGGCGTGCGCAAGAAATTCCACTGCGAAGCCGCGGCCGACGTCTACGCGGAGGTGGGCCAAGGCCATCGCACGGCTCGCGAAGTGCTGTTAGCCGTTTTCCCCGGGGTGAAGGACAGCAAGAAGAGCGACACCATCGTGCCGATCGGCCGCGCCCGGGCGCGACAAGGCAAGGGCAAGGATTCCGCGGTGCCGATCAAGGGATTGATTCCCGGCATGGCGGTGCACTATGCCCGCTGTTGCCATCCTTTGCCCGGGGATCGCATTGTCGGAATTGTGACGACCGGCAAAGGGGTGACGGTCCATACGATCGACTGCGAGACGCTCGAGAGGTTTCAAGACACCCCCGAACGCTGGGTGGATCTGGCCTGGGACGTTGTTGGCGAGGCCGACCGCCTGCTCGGGCGTCTCTACGTGGTGGTGGCCAACGAACCGGGCAGCCTCGGTTCTTTGTCGACCATCATTGGCAAGAACCAGGGAAACATCAGCAATCTGAAGATCACCAACCGGTCGATCGACTTTTTCGAGATGCTGATCGACGTCGAGGTCTCAGATGTGAAGCATCTGACCAATATCATAGCCGCGCTGCGCGCAACGCCCGTCATTACCTCGGTTGAACGGGCCCGGGCCTGAGCGGCCGGTTTCCCGTATCGGCAACGGACTTGGACGATGGTCAATATGTTCGGTCGAGCGCACTAGGAGTCGTCGCCCAAGATGTTCAAACGACGTATTCCCCTGCCGTTCCACCGCCAGCTCAAGGAAGTGCTATGGCCGACCGCCGGATTCCGGCGCTCCATGAGATACGTCGCGCACCGGCTGGGTCGCCTGCCTGGTACACCATACCGAATCGCCGCCGGCTTCGCCTGCGGCGCGGCGATCTCCTTCACCCCGTTTATCGGATTCCACATTCTTCTGGCGATGCTTCTTGCCCTGATGATCCGGGGAAACCTCATCGCTTCGGGGATCGGCACCGTGGTGGGCAATCCCTGGACCTTCCCGCTGATCTGGTTATGGGTATATACCTTCGGACGCTGGCTGCTTGGTCTGGAGGGGAGCGGCGACCTTCCGGATCAACTGACCTTTATCTACATTCGCGACCATCCCATGCAGGTGCTGTGGCCGATGACGGTCGGCGGAATTCCGACCGCGATCATGGCCTGGGTGGTCTTTTTCCTGCCGATGCGCCGCCTCGTAGAGGAATATCAGCGGGCCCGGCGGTGGCGGATCCGCAGAATGGTCCTGCGGCGCAGGCAGCGGGCGAAGACCGCCCATCTTGCAGGGCCCTCGACCGAGCAACTCCGCGGAAAGGAGGAACCCCGATGACCAAGAATGCCATTCCGCGCCAGCGACCGGACGGGCGATGGCCCGGGCCGCGATCGGTTGGCCCCGGATGATCATCGGCCTCGGCAATGATCTGATCGACATCCGCCGGATCGAAAGAACCCTGGAGCGTTTCGGGGACCGCTTCGTCCAGCGGGTCTTCACCGGGGTCGAGCGGCAGAAGTCCGAGCGCCGTGCGGCGCGGGCGGCCAGCTATGCCAAGCGCTTCGCCGCCAAGGAGGCCTGCGCCAAGGCCTTGGGAACGGGTGTGCCGCGCCGGGGCGTCCATTGGCTGCACATGGGCGTGGTCAATCTGCCCAGCGGCAAACCGACCATGGCGCTCACCGATGGTGCTCTGCGGCGGCTCGATGAGATCACGCCCCCGGGCATGTCGGCGCAAATTGACATTACGATCACCGACGACTATCCCCTGGCGCAGGCGATCGTTATCATCTCCGCGGTACCCCGCCAGGGAGGGTGACCGGGCTGGCCGGTGTGCGCCGCGCCGGCCGGAATTCGAGTGCGAGGCAAAATGTCGCCGTTCAGCCGGAAGGCCAAGGAACTCAAAACCACAATGGAAGGCTTGATGTCAGGCAGGAAAACGAGCGGCTGGGGCGAGACCCTGCGCACGGTGATCTACGCGGTGCTGATCGCACTGGTGGTACGGACCTTCGCTTACGAGCCCTTCAACATCCCCTCGGGATCGATGATCCCGACGCTGTTGGTCGGCGATTATCTCTTCGTGTCCAAGTTTTCCTACGGTTACAGCCGCTATTCCTTGCCTTTCGGCCTGCCGCTCGTTTCCGGTCGCGTCCTGGCCGACCAGCCGGAACGGGGCGACGTCGTGGTGTTCAAGCTGCCCAAGGACAACGAGACCGATTACATTAAACGCTTGATCGGTCTGCCGGGCGACCGGATCCAGGTCAAGAAGGGCGTGCTCCATATCAACGGGCAGGCGATGGTGCGCGAGCTTCTCGAAACCGTTGCGGTGCCGAGCTTCGCGGGCCGGATGATCGAGGTCAGGGAATACCTGGAAACCCTGCCCAACGGGCGCCAGCATCTGATCTGGGAAGATGGCGACGGCCAGCCTTACGACAACACCCGGGAGTTCGTGGTGCCGTCCGAGCATTATTTCTTCATGGGCGACAACCGCGACCACAGCGAAGACAGTCGCGCCACAGTCGGCTTCGTGCCTTTCGAGAACCTAGTCGGCCGGGCCGAGTTCCTGTTCTTCTCGCAAAACGGCAAGGCTTCGTTCTGGCAGGTCTGGCGCTGGCCGACGACGATCCGCTGGGGCCGGATCTTCAGCGGCATAGAGTAGGGTGGTGGCGACGGCACACGAGTCCGGCCGCCCGGCCGACAGCGCGCTCGATGATCTGGCCGAACGTCTTGGCCACCGGTTCGAGGAGCCGGGTCTGCTCCGCGAGGCGTTGACCCACCCGAGCGCCGCGGGCAAGCCGGCGCAAAGCTACGAGCGTCTCGAGTTCCTGGGCGACCGGGTCCTTGCGTTGATCGTCTCGGACCGGTTGCTGGCCCGCTTTCCGCAGGAGGCCGAGGGTGCCCTGGCGCGCCGCCTGGCGGCCTTGGTGCGTCGCGAGACCCTGGCGGAGGTTGCCGGGGACCTTGCTCTGGGCGATTTCCTGATTTTGGCCAAGGCTGAACGGGAGGCCGGGGCAAGCGCCAATCCGGCGCTGCTGGCCAACGCTTGCGAGGCGGTGATCGGGGCGCTCTACTTGGATGGTGGACTGGTGGCGGCGCGGGGTTTCGTGGAACCGCGCTGGACCCCTTTGCTTGAGGCCGAGCGGACCCCGCCCCAGGACGCCAAGACCGCACTTCAGGAATGGGCCCAGGGCCGCGGGCTACCGTTGCCGGCCTATCGCGAGACGCGCCGGGCAGGACCGCCGCACGAACCGATCTTCACCATCGAGGTGGCCGTGGCCGGCCACGCCCCGGCCGAGGGCGAGGGCCGGTCCAAGCGTCTGGCGGAGCAGGTCGCGGCCAGCCGGCTGCTGGCGCGGCTCGACGGTGCCGACGAATGAGACGGACCGGCCAGCGCGGGACACGGTCGTGAGCGAGGCCGCCGCTCCGCTGCGCTGCGGATTCGTGGCGCTGCTCGGGGCGCCCAACGCCGGCAAGTCGACCCTGCTCAACAGCCTAGTCGGGACCAAGGTCTCGATCGTCACGCCCAAGGTCCAGACCACCCGCGCGAGGCTCCGGGCCATCGCTATCGCGGGCGCGAGCCAGATCGTGTTCGTCGACACGCCGGGCATTTTCCATCCCAAACGGCGCCTCGAGCGGGCCATGGTGGCCGCGGCTTGGTCCGGCGTCGAGGACGCCGATCTCCTGGTGCTGGTGGTCGATGCGGCCGTCAAGCAACCCGATTCGAACACCGCGCGTATCATCAAGGGGTTGAAGGCCCAGGGCCGGCGGGCGATCCTGACCCTCAACAAGATCGATGCGATCAAGCGCGACAAGCTCCTGGCGCTGGCCGCCCGATTTCAGGCCGAAGGGATTTTCGAGGACATCTTCATGATTTCGGCCTTGACCGGGGACGGGGTCGCGGACCTCTTGCGCCATCTCGCCGCGGCGATACCGGAAGGGCCCTGGCTCTATCCGGAGGATCAGCTTTCCGATCTACCGGAGCGGCTCCTGGCGGCCGAGGTGACCCGCGAGAAGCTGTTCCTCGATCTGCATCAAGAGCTGCCCTACGCGCTCACCGTCGAGACCGAGTCCTGGGAGGAGCGGAAGGACGGCGCCCTGCGCCTCGAGCAGACCATATATGTCCAGCGCGATTCGCAGAAGGCCATCGTGCTCGGCAAGGGCGGGCGGACCATCAAGGCGGTCCGCGAGGCCGCGCAGGCCGAGCTGGCCGAGACCTTGGGGCGCCCGGTGCACCTCTTCCTCTTCGTCAAGGTGCGCGCGGGCTGGCTCGAGGATCCGGCCCGCTACCGCCACTGGGGCCTCGACTTCGAGGCGTGATCTGGTGCAGGTTGAACCATGGAATGGCAAGACCAGGGCATTGTCTTGAGCGCGCGGCCGCACGGTGAGGCGGCTGTCGTGGTTCAGCTCCTGACCCGCGCGCACGGCCGCCACGCAGGCTTGGTGCGCGGCGGCCAGGGGCGCCGGGCGCGCGGCGTGCTGCAGCCGGGCAACCGGGTTGCAGCCACCTGGAGAGCGCGGCTCGCCGATCACCTGGGCAGCTATACCTGTGAGCTGGAGGCGAGCCACGCGGCCCGGCTGATGGACGATGCGGACCGCCTGGCGGCCCTGACCGCCGCGGCGGCGGTCTCCGAGCGGGCCCTGTCGGAGCGCGAGCCCCATCCGGCCTGCTACGAGGGTTTCCTGGCGCTGCTGGTGGCGCTCGAGGGCGACCACTGGGCCGAGGCCTATGTCGGCTGGGAGTTGGCGCTGCTTGCCGAGCTCGGCTTCGGTTTGGACCTCGGGTCCTGTGCGGCCGGCGGCGCCAACGATCAGCTGGCCTACGTCAGCCCGAGGACCGGCCGCGCGGTGTCGCTGGCGGCCGGCGAGCCCTATAGGGGCCGGCTGCTCGCCCTGCCCGGTTTCCTGGCGAGGCGCGGCGGCGGCGGGCCCGAGGAGGTCGGGCAGGGTTTGCAATTGACCGGCTTCTTCCTGGAGCGTTTCGTTTTCGCGCCTCAGGACCGGCCCCTGCCGCAGCCGCGCCGGCGCTTGGCCGAGCGCTTTCCCGAACCGCTGGCCGCTGGCGCGGGGCCGGTGGGATGACCGGCGACGGCAGGACCCGCTGCGGTTGGGTCGGGGGCGAGCCGATCTACATCGATTACCACGATCGGGAGTGGGGCGTGCCGCTCTACGACGACCGGGCGCTCTTCGAGATGCTGATCCTGGAAGGCGCCCAGGCCGGGCTTTCCTGGATCACCATCCTGAAGAAGCGCGAGACCTACCGCGCCGCCTTCGACGGCTTCGATCCCGCGGTGGTCGCCCGCTACGGCCCGGACAAGATGGCGGCGCTCAACGCCGATCCCGGCATCGTGCGCAACAGCGCCAAGATCCGGGCCGCCGTCGACAATGCCAAGGCTTGGCTCGAGGTCATGGAGCGTGAGGAGGGCGGCTTCGCCGGTCTCCTGTGGGGCGTCGTCGATGGCCGGCCGATCGTCAACCGTTGGCGCGCCTCCAGCGAGGTACCAGCCGAAACCCTGGAGTCGAAGACGATGTCCAAGGACTTGAAGACCAGAGGGTTCCGTTTCGTCGGCCCGACGATCTGCTATGCATTCATGCAGGCGGTCGGCATGGTCAATGATCACACCGTCGGCTGTTTCCGCCACGCCGAGGTGTGAAGCTTAGGGGCCGTGCCTGGTGCCAGGGTGTTGCGTTGCTAGTCCAGCGGCGTTATTCAAAACGCCTATTTGACGAAGCGGATTGCCAGCCTGTCCGAGTGGCGGCTTGAGTCGGCAAGTTGACTGAGGGCGCGAGACCGATGGTACATCGTCCGCAAGACCGTAAGACGATACTGGTCGTGGACGACGAGCCCGAGGTCCGCAGTTCCACCGCGCTGTTGCTGGAGACACTCGGATTCTTGATTATTCAGGCCGAGGACGCGCGCTCCGCGCTTGCGGCCCTGGCGGAAAACGAAAGCGTCGACCTCTTGTTCACCGATATGGTGTTGCCTGGCGGGGTGAGCGGGGTCGACCTGGCCAGGGACGTGCTCGCCAAGCGCCCCGACCTGAAGATCGTGGTGACCTCCGGGCGCCCGGAGTTGGTGAACCAGGACGAGTTTCCGGTCATCAGCAAGCCGTTCCGTTTGGCCGAGTTGGCGAACAGGATACGGGAAGAGTTAGGCGACGACGTTCCATAGGTTCGCCAAAGGTGAAGACCCGATCCTGAGCGGTCTCGGTCGTGGCCCTAGCCGGCCTTGCTTTGAGGATCGCGGCGTAATGTCGCAGGGGAGGGCGCGGGGCCCTCTGCTTCGGCCGCGTCGTCCTGGCTCAACGTTTCTTCGACTGCCTCGACCAGGGCCCGAAGAGGGAAGGGCTTGCCGAGCGTGCGAAAGGCGCCCAGGCGCTCCGCCATACGCAGGTGAAAGTTCGCGCCGATACTGCCGCCTCCGGAAATGGCGACGATCCGTATCCCGGGATTGTGCCGTTTCAGGTATGTTAGGGTTTCGATGCCCTCGGTCTCCGGCATTATGATATCAGTAATCACCACATCGAAATCGACCCCGGTCTCCCCTCTGACGACATAGCTGCCATTGCTGACCGCTGTGACTTCGTGGGAAACGGCACACAACGCCTCACGCATCGCTTCCAGCAAGTCCGCCTCGTCGTCGATCAGCAGTATCCTCGCCATCGTGACTCCCTTCGGGTCTCGCGGTTCTCGCCGGCCCCGGTTTTCCAATGCGATTAACTATATAGTATTAATATAAACAGATTATTGCCATGCGCGGCGCATGTTGCAAGGAAATGTGATTTGACAGCCCAAGGTCGCAGGCTCCAGGCACGGTAAAGACCTGTCCGCGGAGTGTCGGTCGCCTGGGATCAGCCGCCGTCGAGAGCGGCACGCACTTTCCGGGCCAATTCGCTTCTGTGGAACGGCTTGTTGATCATTCCGGCTCCGTCGTGCACCGCCTTGTGATCGCGGAGTGCGGTCTCGGCGTAGCCCGACATGAACAGGGTCTTGGTGGCGGGATAAAGGCGCTTTGCGACTTCAGACACCTGCGGTCCGGTCATGCCGCCGGAAAGCACCACGTCGAACAACAACAGGTCGACCGGGGGGGAGCCTTCTAGAACCGCAAGGGCCGACTTGCCGTTCTGAGCCTGTAGAACCTCGTAGCCCAGGCTCTGGAGGATCGAGACGGCGAGCTGGCGCACGTCCGCATCGTCCTCGAGCACCAGGACCCTTTCGCCCCGCGCCTTCGGCCCCAACGCCGAAACCGTCTTTGGGACCGGTCGTTCGGATCCTTCTGCTCGCGGCAGATACAGCTTCACGGTCGTTCCGCGGCCCTCCTCGCTTTGGATCGTCACCTGACCGCCCGACTGCTTGGCGAATCCATAGACCATGCTGAGTCCCAAGCCGCTACCTTGACCGACGTCCTTGGTGGAGAAGAAGGGCTCGAAGGCGTACTCCAATACCTCCGGCGCCATGCCGCTTCCCGTATCGCTGACCGCCAGCAGGACATATTCGCCCGGGCTCATCTCCGTCCCGTCGGCGATATCGCTTTCGCTCAGCCCGGCGTTGACGGTTTCGATCGTCATCGTGCCGCCACCGGGCATGGCGTCGCGCGCGTTGATAGCGAGGTTCAGGAGGGCCCCCTCCAGCTGCCCCGGGTCGGCCATCGCCTGCCACAGACCTGGGCCCACTGATGTCCGTATCTCGATCGTTTCGCCCAGGGTTCTGTGCAGCATGTCCAGCATGCTGGATACCAGGGCATTCGGTTCTATTGCTTGGGGAGACAGCGGTTGCTTGCGCGAGAAGGCCAAGAGGCGTTGAGTCAGGTTCGCGCCTCGCGAGGCGGCCTTTATGAGCGCCTGCGTCTGTTTGTCGTCTTCGCCGAGTCTAAGCGAAAGCACTTCGGCGTTGCCCATGATGACCGCGAGGAGATTATTGAAGTCGTGGGCCACTCCGCCCGTCAGCTGGCCGACCGCTCTCAACTTTTGCGCTTGGTGGAGCTGTGCTTCGACGTTCTTGCGTTCTGTGATGTCCTCGATGGTGACGAAGACCCGCGACCAGGTGTCGAGGTACTTGGGCGGAATGACCGCCCGGATCCGGGTGGCGATTTCCGAGCCGTCGCACGCAATCTCGTTCGCTTCGTATTCATAGCTCGTGGCTCCCCCGTAGAAATCGGCAATCATGTCGCCGTATCCTCTGAGCTCGTCCGGGTCGGCGGTCTGCTGCGTCATGGCGGCCCGCAGTTCATCCCGGCTCGAGGCGTGGTACAGGTCGACCGCGGCCTGGCTGATTCCGAACCGTCGGGCTGCGTCATAGGCCTTGCCCAGTTGGTCCGGGTGATCGCGGAGATAACCGCGGAGGTCTTCGACGCCCTGTTTCGCCAGTCTGTCCAGCAGCTGTTTCACGAGTCTCCAGTCCTCCTCCAACATCGGCACCGGAGACTCGTCGAAGAGCTCGCGATAACGGCTCTCGCTTCGGCGCAGTGCATCGCGGTCGCGCCGTTGTTCGGAGATGTCTTCTATGCTGATGAGAACCCTCGACCAGCTGTCGTTGTAGTTTGGGGGAATGACCGTGCGCATGCGCGTGACGATCTGTGACCCGTCGCAGGCCGTTTCGCGGGCTTCGTATTCGTTGCTCCGGGCTCCGGAGAAGAGCCGCGAGAGCTGTTTGCGAAAGCTCTCCAGATCCTCGGAGTTCACGTGGTCGCTGCCCATGATTTCGAGCAGCTCCTGTTTGCTCGACGCACGGTAAACCCGGAGCGTTTCTCGGCTGATATAGATGACGTCCGGGAGATCATAGGCTTCGCGCAGCTGCTCGGGGTGCTCGCGAAAATAGTCGGAAAGGTCCTCGGCGCCTTGTTCGGTCAATCCGTCCAACATGCGTTTCAAGGCCGACCAGTCCTCGACCCACAACGAAACCGGGGATTCCTCGAGTATCTCGTGGAACCTGGCGTCGCTCTCACGTAGCGCTTCTTCCGACCGCTTGCGGTCCGTAATATCGCGAAATACGGTCAGCACCGCGGTATTTCCATGGTAACTGATCGGCGTGGCGGAGGTTTCCACTTCGAAGATCCGGCCATCTGCGCCGATATAGGTCTGCTCCATCCAGGACTGCTTTTCTTCCCTCTCCAGGACGTTCGTGACCCGCTCCCGGACGTCTTTATGGAAGTCGGAGTGGATGAAATCGAGCATGCGCCTGCCGATCAGGTCGCCGGCCGTGTCCGCGCCGAGAAACCGGACGGCCGCCGGGTTGGCGAACGCGACCCTGTCTTCGAAATTAATTATGACTCCGTCCGGCGAGAGTTGGACGAGGTTGCGGTACCTCTGCTCGCTTTCACGCAGCGCCTGTTCCGCCGCGACCGCCGCGGTGCTGTTGCGGCCGCAGCCGCGATACCCGAGGAACGTACCGTCTTCATCAAAGAAAGGGATCCCGCTGGTGCTGAGCCAATGCTGTTCGGCGCCGTGGCTGGCGAGAGGATAGGTGAAATCCCGAAACGGCTTGTGGTCTCGCAAAATCTGGAGGTGTTCCTTCCAGGCATCGCGATCGTAGCCTTCGCCCAGGAAATCCTTGCGGGTCTTGCCGTAGTACCATTCCGGCGCCCGGCTGAGGGCCCTTTCCACGTTGACGGACATGTAGGTGAAGCGAAGCTCCGCGTCCATTTCCCAGAACCAGTCCGCCGAGGCGGCGGCGAAGTCCTGAAAGCGCCTCTGGCTTTCGCGCAACGCCTCTTCGGCACGCTTTATGTCGGTGATGTCCTGGACTGTTCCGAAAGTCCGCAGGAGCCGACCCTCGTCGTCCAAGACCGGCTCGCCCAGTTCTCGCCTGTGCTGCACATTTCCTTCGTCATCGAGCATCCTGAACTCGACGCTGTAGGGCGCGGCGTTCCTGGTCGCCTCCTTGACCACTTGGTCGTAGCGGGCCCGGTCGTCGGGATGCAGCGTCTCCAAGACGCGTTCTTGCAAGCGCCAGCTCTTCATGACCTGCGGCACCGACAGGCCCAGCAGGTCCGCCAACTCCTCGGAGCAGTAGGCACAGCGGTCCGTCCCGTCGTCCCAGACGAAGACGCCGATCCTGGCCATCGTCTGTGCCCTTCTGAGTTCGGCTTCGCGTTCCTTCAGCAGCTTCTCGGCCTGCTCGTAGTGGACCTGCTCCGCCTCCAGGCTCCGGATCCGGCGCCTTAGGTCGACCAGTTCCGCAATGAGCTGTTCCTTGCTCATACGGGACAGCTCTTCTCTGGTCGATATGACAGCAGACATGTTTCACTCCCCGCCCGCCCGCGATGCCCGGGCTGGTCTGCCGTCATATTATCGCTAAGCTGCGCGCAAGGCCATTCAATGACGACCAGCGGCCCTGAATAGTCTATCAATTCAACAGGACCGTTAAGCTCAATGTAAGTACTTAGAATCGCATGCGAACATATGAAAAAAACCCAATCACTACTATCGGTCGACTGTCACCGCCCCCAGGACCTTTCGAATCGTTCTGGGCCTCGCGCTCGTCGCCGGGGGCGTTCTCGGGTTCCTGCCCATACTGGGCTTCTGGATGATCCCGCTGGGCCTGCTGGTGATGTTCTTCGACGTGCCCTGGGTGCGCGAACGCTGGCGGCGGGCGCGGGCCTGGTGGAAGGGTTGGCGCGGACGGGGCGGCGGAGGTTCTAGCTGAATGCGACGGGATAAGGCGCAGACCGGAGGGGGGGAATGAACGCCGGCCCCGCCAAGGACATCGCGGTGATCGGCGCGGGGATCGTCGGCGTGTGCTGCGCGCTCCAGCTGTTGCGCGACGGGCACCGGGTCACCCTGATCGACCGGCAGGGGCCGGGCGAGGGGGCGTCCTACGGCAATGGCGCGGTGCTGCCAACCGAGTCGGTCGTGCCGGTGGCCACCCCGGGCATTCTGTGGAAGGCGCCCGGCATGCTGCTCGATCCCTCGGGGCCGCTTCGGGTTCGCTGGGGCTACCTGCCGCGCATCGCGCCCTGGCTGCTCCGTTTCATCTCGGCCAGCAGGGCGCGGCGGGTCGAAGAGATCTCGATCGCGCTCGCCGCCCTGCACGACGGGTCGGTAGAGGCCTTCGAGCCGCTTCTGGAGATGGCCGGGGCCGGGGACATGCTGCGCCGGACCGGCTGGGTCTGCGTCTACGAGAGCGAGGCGGGGTTCCAGGGCGCCGCGCCGATGCTCGAACTGCAGCGTCG
>CAMYMY010000023.1 GCA_947259625.1 uncultured Kiloniellales bacterium
GGCGTCGAGCAGCTCAAACAGCGGAATCCAGTACACCCCCGTCGCTTCCATGGCCACGATCTTGATGTGCAGCGAATCCAGCCAATCCGCCAGGGCCTCGAGATCGTCGGTGAAAGTGGTGAAACGGCGAACCGGTTCCTGACAGTGATCGGGGTCCACCGCGACCCAGTGCTCCCGACTGCCGATGTCGACGCCTGCACAGTGCGTGTGAACAACCCGCAGTCGTTGCTTGCTCCTCTTGCGCGCCATCATCCTTACCTCACATGCTTGAATCGATAGGCGCGCGGGGAGATACGGCGGCGAATGGATTTCACTCTCTCATACGAGGTCACGGCTGACGCCGTGCCTTCAACGACTCCACGCCGATGCCGTACGGGCCACTCTATTTCGCGGGTGCGAGCACACCAATGAAAAAACGGCCTCAACTCCCCACGCACCTTCTATTCTGCACCCATGTTTGCTGCGCGACAGCGCGCCGGAGAACACCGGGGCGGAATCTATTAGCGCCCCAACTCACTGAGGCTGAGGGGCGCGGCACCGGGCCGCGTTAAACTGCAAGTAGAGCCTGAAACGGGTGTCCAACATCGACATCGAGATCTGCAACAGCTGCGGCGGCCCCGTCAAGATCATCGCCTGCATCGAAGATCCGGTAGTGATCGAGAAGATCCTCGTCCACCTCGACCGCAAAGCCGCTTGCGGCGCCGCCCGGCGTTTACCCCCGTGCCGGGCGCCGCCCCAGGCCAGCTTGTTCGCCTGATAGCCGTGCAATCACGAGAATAAGACCAGTGGCTGCGACACCGACGCGCGGCAGGGTCGCTATCGTCTCGAGCGTGGAAACCGTCGAAAAATCGCGCTGAAGTACAGAATTTATGTCGGCTCAGCGGCGCAATTTGGGCCAACACTGCGCCGACGCGCAGGTTGACGACGCATTGATGACCTGGCGATACTCGGTGCAATTGCGGAAATGAGCGTTAATGCTTCTTATACTTCCTTGATAGTGCCCACGGGCATGAAGGTTAGCCAATATGCGTCCCTTGTTGTGAAGGCCGTTCTTCCTTTCCTAAACTTTTTGCGCAGCCTTTTCTGGTTTCTGTTTCCTTGGCTTGTACTACTGGCTGGAGCCATCATACTGATTCCGCTGGATACAAAAATGCCAGGAGCTTCGTATCAGGGTCCCTTGCCACCACTTTCTCCCGCCGAACAGAAACTGCATGGGAATCTGCGGCGGCACGTTGAGGAACTTGCCGGCCGCATAGGCGAGCGCAACATGCACCGCACTGGTGCATTGCAGGCCGCTGCCCGCTATGTCGAGAGCCAATTTCTAGCGGCTGGATTAGTGGTAGCCAGCGAGACCTACGAGATCGGCGAGGAGGCCTATGTCGGCGAGGGCAAGCTGTTCAACTCCGATTTCATGAACGGTATGGCGGTGGCCGAAGCAATCGCGGCGGCCATCGAGCGCCTGGAAGACCAAGGCGGCGGCGAGGGCCGGGTGCAGTACCGCCTGCGCGACTGGGGCATCTCCCGGCAACGCTACTGGGGCTGCCCGATCCCGATCATTCATTGTCCCGACTGCGGCATGACGCCCGTCCCGGACCAGGACTTGCCGGTCGAGCTGCCCGAGGACATTACCTTCGACCGACCCGGCAATCCCCTGGCTCATCACCCGACCTGGAAACACGTGACCTGTCCCAACTGCGGCGCCAAGGCCGAACGGGACACCGACACCATGGACACCTTCGTCGATTCCTCCTGGTATTTCGCGCGCTTCTGCTCGCCTCGCGCCGATCGGCCGGTCGCGAAGGAGGCGGTCGACTACTGGCTGCCCGTCGACCAGTACATTGGCGGTATCGAGCACGCCATCCTGCACCTCCTCTATTCGCGGTTTTTTGTCCGCGCGATGCGGCAAACCGGCCATCTCGGGATCGACGAGCCCTTCGAGGGGCTCTTCACCCAGGGCATGGTGTGTCACGAGACCTACAGGGACGAGGCCGGCAATTGGCTGTTCCCGGACCAGGTCGACCACCAGCCGGACGGCACCGCGATACAGAGCGATACGGGTGCGCCGGTGCGGGTCGGCCGCTCGGAATCCATGAGCAAGTCCAAGCGGAACACGGTCGATCCAGCGGAGATCATCGGCACCTATGGCGCCGATACGGCGCGGTGGTTCATGCTGTCGGACAGCCCGCCCGACAGGGACCTGGAGTGGACCGACGCCGGTATCGAGGGCGCCTACCGGTTCGTGCAACGCCTCTGGCGCTTGATACAGGATGGCCTGGCCGATTTGCCGCCGGTCGGCAGCCCGCCGCCCGAGACCTCGGGTGAGGCCGCGACGGCGCTGCGTCGGACGACTCACAAGACGGTCGAGGCCTTCACCGACGACCTCGAGGCGTTTGGCTTCAACCGGGCCGTGGCACGCCTCTACGAGCTGGCCAACGAAGTGAGCGCCTTCCAGGCGCGCGATGCCGGCGACCGTTGGGTGCTGCGCGAGGCCTTCGAGACCTTCACCCGTCTGGCGGGACCGATGATGCCGCACCTGGCGGAGGAGCTCTGGCAGCGGCTGGGCCACGACAATCTGCTGGTCGACGAGCCCTGGCCGGTCGCGGACCCGATCTTTACGCGGGACGACACGGTGACCGTCGCGGTCCAGGTCAACGGCAAGGTGCGCGCCACCGTCACCCTCCCGCGCGACTCCGAGGACGACCTCGTCCGGGAGGCGGCCCTCGCCGAGCCGGGCGTTCGGCGGGCCATGGTGGACAAGCCGGCGCGCAGGGTGATCGTCGTCAAGAACCGGATCGTCAATGTGGTGGTCTAGGAGAACCCGGCGCCCGATGAGTCGCTTACCTCTGGCGACTATGGCCGCCTCGTTGCTCTTGGTCCTAGCCGGCTGCGGCTTCCAGCCGCTCCACGCCCCGACGGACCCTACCTGGGTGACGCCGGCCGATCGCTTGGCCGCGGTCCGCATCACGCCGCTCGAAGGCCGGGTCGGCCAGCAACTGCACAATCTGCTGCGCGACCGTTTGAACGCCTCCGGACAGCCGCGGGACCCCTCCTACCTGCTCGAGGTCGCGCTCGTCGTGACCACCAGGGAGTTGGGCATCCGCAAGGACGAGACGGCGACCCGCGCCAACCTGACGATGTCGGCAACGTTCAGGTTGCGGGACCTGGACTCCAAGGCCGTCCTGCTCGCGGGCAAGTCCGTTTCCGTCAACAGCTACAACATTTTCGACGCCTTCTATGCCACCAAGGTCGCCGAGGACGACGCGGCACGGCGCGGACTGCGCGATCTGGCGGACGACATCGGCCTTCGTCTGGCCGTCTATTTCGCGGGTCCGCAAGCGGCCAAGACGCCATGATCGCCGCCCACAGCGCCGATCCGGGCCCGCCGAGGGCGTTGCAGCCGTCGCCCGTGCCGGGCGGTTCGCGTCGATGAAGGTTTCGGCCGGCGAGGCCGAGCGTTTCGCTCGGAGCCCGGACCCAAGGATCCGAGGTATTCTGGTTTACGGTCCGGACGCCGGTCTCGTGCGCGAACGGGTCGAGGCCTTGGCGCGCTCGGTCGTGGAGGATCCGATGGATCCCTTCCGGGTCGCCGACCTCACCGCCCGGCAGCTGGAGGCGGACCCGGCCCGGCTCGCCGACGAAGCGGCGGCTCTGGCCTTGACCGGCGGGCGGCGGGTGGTACGGGTCGGCGACGCGGGCGACGCCATCTCCGGCCTCATGAAGAGCTTCCTGGCCGACCCGGCCGGGGACGCCCTGGTCCTGCTTCAAGCCGGCGAGCTGTCGACTCGGTCCAGCTTGCGCAAGGTTTTCGAATCCGCGGAGCTGGGCGCGGCCCTGGCGTGCTATCGCGACGACCAGCGGAGCGTTTCGGCGGTCATCACCGAGATGCTGGCGGATCACGGCCTGACGACGACTCCCGAGTCCATGGCGTACCTAAGCACAAATCTGGGCGGCGACCGGCAGCTCACCCGGCGCGAGCTGGAGAAGCTGATCCTCTATAAGGGTGAGTCGGGCGGAGCGATCGACCTGGAGGAGGCCGTGGCCTGCGTCGGGGACAGTGCGGCCCTGACGCTGGATGATCTCGCTCTCGCCGTGGCCGGTGGAGACTTGGCGGGCCTCGAGCGGACGCTACTGCGCAGCCTCGAGGCGGGCAGCAGCCCGGTTGCCATACTCCGCAGCGTGGCGCGTCATTTTCAGCGGCTCCATATCGCGGCCGGAAGCATCGCCACGGGGCTCTCACCTGGCGATGCGGTACGGCGGCTGCGTCCGCCCGTATTCTGGAAGATGGTGGACCGGTTCACGGCCCAGTGTACCGCGTGGTCGTCACGGCCTTTGGCCCGCGCCCTCGATCGTCTGCTACAGGCGGAGGCGGCCTGCAAGGAAACCGGTGCCCCGGCTGAGGTTATCGCCGCGCGCGCGTTGCTGGAAATCGCGGCGAATGCGCCCGAACGCGGCACGCGGCGGACGTGATCTCAGGAGGACCGCGTCGGGTGGTCGAGGCGGCGCAACAGGTCGTCGAGCTGCTCCAGAGTGTCGTAGTGGACCGATAGACAGCCGCCGTGTCCGTGAAAATCGATGGTGACTTTCAATCCTAGCCGGGCCGACAGGTCGCTTTCCAGGGCAACGGTGTCGGGGTCCTTGCCGCCGCGTGGCGCTCCGGCGGGCGGCGCTTCCGACCGGCCTGCGGGTTTTACCTGGTCTTCTCCTTGCTTCTGGGCTCTGGCGAGGCCTTCGGTCTGCCGCACGTTGAGACCCTGCGCCACTACTTTCCGGGCCACCGCCTCCGGGTCGCGGGCGCCCAGAACCGCGCGCGCATGGCCGGCGCTTATTCGCTGGTCGGCCAGCATCTCCTTGACCGGGTCCGGCAGCGTGAGAAGCCGGAGCGTGTTGGCAACGTGGCTGCGGCTTTTTCCGACCGCGCGGGCGACGTCTTCCTGGCTGTTGCCGAATTCCCCGATCAGGCGCTGATAAGCCTGCGCTTCCTCCAGCGGCCCCAGGTCCTGGCGCTGGACATTCTCGACCAGCGCCAGCTCGAGAGACTGGGCATCGCTGAGGTCGCGGATGACGACGGGCACTTCATGCAGCTGGGCAAGCTGCGCCGCGCGCCAGCGGCGCTCGCCGGCGACGATCTCGAACTCGCTGGCCAGCTCCGGATGGCGCCGGACCAGGATCGGCTGTAGGACGCCCTGCGCCTTCACGGAGTCGGCGAGCTCCCGGGCCGCCGCTTCGTCGAAGCTCCGCCGGGGCTGTCTCGGATTGGGATGAAGGTGCCCGATTGGGACGTCCTTGGTGGCGCGCAGCTTGTCGAGCGTTGCATAGTCTTCGCTCTCCTCGCCGAAAAGCGCCGCCAGGCCGCGCCCGAGGTTGGTCCGTTGTTGGCCATCCGACATGGTAAACCCTCCGGTCTCCGCCGATTACGAAACCAGGACAGGGCGCATGGGTGTCTTGCGTTCGCGCCGCAACATCTCACCGGCCAGGTGGATATAGGCCTGGGCGCCGGCACAACGCACGTCGTACAGCAGGACCGGCTTGCCATGCGACGGAGCCTCGGAGACACGGACGTTGCGTGGGATCACGGTCTCGAACACTTTGTTGCCGAGATGGGCCCGAACGTCCTTGGCCACCATTTCCGAGAGATTGTTCCGGCGGTCGACCATTGTGAGAACGATTCCCTGGATTTCGAGGGCGGGATTGAAGGCCCGTTTCACCCGCTCCACGGTTCGGAGCAGGTGGGACAACCCCTCGAGGGCGTAGAACTCGGTTTGGAGCGGCACCAGCACCGCGTCCGCGGCGACCAGGGCATTGAGCGTCAGCAGACCGAGCGCGGGTGGGCAATCGATCAGGATGTAGTCGTACTCATCCACGACGCCCTGCAGCGCGTCGCTCAAGCGATACTCCCGCCGCGCGCCCGAAACGAGCTCAACCTCCGCGCCGACCAGCTCGACCGACGACGGCACAAGAGCCATGCCGCGGACCAGGGTCTCCAGTATCATCTCGGCCAGGGGAGCGCCTTCGATGATCACCTGATAGATGCCCTTGCCCCTCTGCCGGCCGATCAACCCGAGGCCGGTGGTCGCATTTCCCTGGGGGTCCAGATCGACGATCAGCACACGCTTGCCGCAAGCGGCAAGCGCCGTTGCGAGATTGACCGCTGTCGTTGTCTTGCCGACCCCGCCTTTCTGATTGGCGATCGCCAGGATCCTCGCCTCTTGGTCGGTCAAGGCGGCGTTGTCCTCAGAATATTGTGATTTCACGGTCCAGTAGCTCAATTCTCAGGATCGTGCCGCTGGGGTCTGAACGGCTTGGAAAGGTGTCCACCCGCATTGTCCATTGTTTCCTGGCCTCGGTCAATTCTTCATCGGCCCGTTTCCCCTTGAGGAACAGGCAGCAGGGGCGCGTTCCGGGTGCCGGTCCCGGGATTTTCTGGGCGTATCCAAGCAGCTTGCGCAGAGGCGCGCAGGCCCGCGCCGTCACCACATCCGCCGCGACGGGGGCCAAGTCCTCGATGCGCCGGTCATGGACCCGCGCGTCGCTCCCTGTTTCCCGAGCCACCTCGCGCAGGAACACCGCCTTGCGCCGATCCGACTCGACCAGATGCACGTCCCCGGCGCCCAGAAGGGCGAGCACCAGACCGGGGAATCCGGCGCCGCTGCCCAGATCCACGATGACCCGCCGCCGGGCCGCGGGAACCGCCGGCAGCAACGGCAGGAGCTGGGCCGAGTCCAGCATGTGGCGCCGCCAGAGGTCGCTCAGAGAGGCCTGGCTGACCAGATTTATCGCCCGGGTCCACCTGTCCAGCAGGGCCGCGTAGGTCTCCAACCGCAACATTGTTTCACGTGAAACAGCGGTCTCGCGCTGAAAGTCATCCGGGCCGAAGGGTGGCGCCAAGGTCAAGCTGGTCTCCCGAGGTTCGACGCGGCCCGTCCGCCCGCCGGCTGGCTCGCTAGGCGGCGTCCTTGCCGGGACCGGATAGGCCATCATGGTCCGCCGGAGCCCGTCGCTGAGGCCCTTGCCGCTTGACGTGCCCCAGGAGGGCGACCAGCGATGCCGGCGTGACGCCGGACAGCCGGGCCGCGGCGCCGAGGGTTTCCGGCCGTACCCGCTTCAAGATGTCCCGCACCTCCTGCGAAAGGCCGGCAATGGCGTCGTAGTCCAGGGGCTCCGCAAGGACCAGCGCCTCGTCGCGGCGGAAGGCGCGGATATCGGCTTCCTGGCGCTCCAGGTAGCCGGCGTAGCGGGCGTCGGTTTCGAGCTGGGCCACGACGTCGGGTCTGAGCCGGCCGATTCCCGGCCAGAGCCGCCGCAGCACGGTCATATCGACGTCGGGATAGCGCAGGAGGTCAAAGCCGCTGCGTCGAACGCCATCACGCTTGACCGTGACACCCTGCCGGGCGAGCGCATCGGGGGTCGCGGACAGTCGGTCAAGCAACGCGCGCCCAGTCTCCAATGCCAAGGCCTTTTCCCGGAACACCTCAGCCCGCGCGCGCGAAACGCACCCCAGGTGCGCGCCCTTGGCGGTCAGCCGCTGATCCGCGTTATCGGCGCGGAGCCGCAGGCGGTATTCCGCCCGGCTGGTGAACATGCGGTAGGGCTCGCTGACGCCGCGGGTGACGAGATCGTCGATCATTACGCCGATGTAGGCCTCGGAGCGATCCACCCGGAAATCCGCCGGGCCGCCGCCGGCCAAAAGGGCCGCGTTCAGCCCCGCCATCAAGCCTTGGGCCGCGGCTTCCTCGTAACCCGTCGTGCCGTTGATCTGTCCGGCCAGGAACAGCCCTGGGATACGCCGGGTCTGGAGTCCCGGGTCGAGTTCCCGGGGATCCACGTAATCGTACTCGATCGCGTAGCCAGGCTGCAAAACCACCGCCCGCTCGAGGCCTGGAATGGTCTTCACGAGCGCGCTCTGGACCTCGGCCGGCAGGGACGTCGAGATCCCGTTCGGATAGACGGTGTCGTCGTCCAGACCCTCGGGCTCGAGGAAGATCTGGTGGCGCTCCCGCCCCGCGAACCGCACGATCTTGTCCTCGATCGAGGGACAATAGCGCGGTCCGGTGCCTTCAATCTGGCCAGAATAGATAGGCGCCCGGTGCAGATTCGCCCGAATCAGCGCATGCCCCTCCGGGCCCGTGAAGGTGATGTGGCAATCAACCTGGGGCCTAGTGATACGCTTCGTCAGATAGGAGAAGGGTTCGGGCGTTTCGTCCCCCGGCTGGCGATCCAGGCCCGCGTAGTCGATCGTCCGGCCGTCCAGCCGAGGCGGCGTCCCGGTCTTCAGCCGTCCGAGTGAAAAGCCCAAGCGATCTAGGGTCCCGGCGAGCACCACCGCCGGCCGTTCGCCGACGCGGCCCGCGGCGAAGGTCTCTTTGCCCATGTGAATGACGCCGCGCAAGAATGTGCCGGTGGTCAGCACCACGGCACCGGCCCGGAGCCGCTCCCCGGACCCGGTCATGACGCCGAGACAGCGGCCCCGATCGTCCAGCAGGATGTCGTCCACCGATGCCGCGCGGATTTCCAGGCCCGGCTGCGCGGCGAGCAAGTCCTGGACCGCCTGGCGGTAGAGCTTGCGGTCGGCCTGGGCCCGCGGGCCGCGCACCGCCGGCCCCTTGCTGCGATTGAGCACCCTGTATTGGATGCCGGCCAGATCGATGGCGCGGCCCATGATGCCGTCCAAGGCATCGACCTCGCGCACGAGGTGGCCCTTGCCCAGGCCACCGATCGCCGGATTGCACGACATCACGCCGATGGTGTCGGGCTGATGGGTGACCAGCACGGTCCTGGCGCCGAGGCGCGCGGCCGCGGCCGCGGCCTCACACCCGGCGTGACCGCCGCCTACCACGATGACGTCACACTGAGACATGGCCGAAGAGATAGGGGGCGCCGCTATCGAAGTCAAAAAAATCCGCCCCGGCCTCCCAAAGTTCGACTAACTGCAAATCCGGCCCTAACGC
Organism: uncultured Kiloniellales bacterium; assembly: GCA_947259625.1. Taxonomy (GTDB): domain Bacteria; phylum Pseudomonadota; class Alphaproteobacteria; order Kiloniellales; family JAKSDN01; genus CAMYKD01. Next base: position 8,946 of record CAMYMY010000023.1, read on the forward strand.
ACTGTTTCACGTGAAACATGGGGCGAAAGGTGTCCGGGACAACTTCGTCGGGATTGCGCTCCCGGGTGATTCCAGCGGCCAGCCACCGGCCCCGATCCACCCCGATCATCTTATTTGCCGATGCAAAAATCCCGAAAGACCAAGTCCAGCACGTCCTCCACGTCGACCCGCCCGGTGATCCGACCGAGCGCCCGGGACGCCAGCCGCAGGTCCTCCGCCGCCAGCTCCGGCAACTCCGCCGCCGCAACCCGCTCCAGCGCGGCGCGGCAGTCCTCCAGGGCCCTGCGATGCCGCGCGCGGGTCACCGCCGGGGCGACTCCCGCGATCCCCAGGCGCTCGACGACCCGCCGCTCGACTTCCTCGAGCAGCCGATCCAATCCCTCCCCGGTCCGTGCCGAAATCGCGAAGCTTCATCCGGGGGGCCGGGTCTGACGTCGATCGTGTTCAGCACCGCCAGGGTGTCCTGGTCCACCACCGCCAGCGCCTCAGGGTCCAGCTCCGGCCAGGAGCACAGGTCGAAGACCGCCAGTTTCAGGTCCGACTCGGCCGCCCGGCTCCGAGCTCGGCGCATTCCCTCCTGTTCGACCGAATCGCCGCTTCCTGCCTCGAACGTCCGCAGACCCGCCGTGTCCGCCAGGGTCACCGGATAGCCGCCCAGATCGAGGTGGACCTCGACGACGTCCCGGGTCGTGCCGGCCAGCTCCGACACGATGGCCACGTCGCGTCGGGCCAGCGCGTTCAAGAGGCTGGACTTGCCGCTGTTCGGCGGGCCGACGATCGCGATCTGCAGACCATCGCGCAGCCGCTCGCCGCGCCCCTGGTCGGCGAGATGCCGGCCGATCTCGCCGCCTAGCTCGACCGCGACGGCCCGCGCTCCGTCCAGAAGGGTTTCCGGCAGGTCTTCCTCCGGGAAATCGATCGCGGCCTCCAGATGGGCCAGACCGGACAGCAACCGGGTGCGCCAGTCTTCGGTGAGACGGGACAGGCCGCCGGTCATCTGGCGCAGCGCTTGGCGCCGCTGGGCGTCCGTCTCGGCGTCGATCAAATCGGCCAAGCCTTCGACCTCGCTCAAGTCGAGCTTGCCGTTGTCGAAGGCCCGTCGGGTGAACTCGCCGGGTTCGGCGGGACGCAGCCCGGGCCGGCGGGACAACGCCCCGATCACCGCCGCCGCCACCGCCCGGCCGCCGTGCAGGTGCAGCTCGGCCATGTCCTCGCCCGTGAAACTCGCTGGGCCCGCGAACCACAACACCAAGGCGCGGTCGAGCGCCGCTCGGCCGTCCGGATCGGAAAGTTGGCGCAGATGCGCCACGCGCGGGGCGGGTCGAGGCGCCCCGGCCAGGGCCTCCAGCGCCGTGCCGGCCGCCGGCCCGGACAGCCGGACGACCCCGATCCCGGCGCGGCCGGGCGGGGTCGAAAGGGCGAAGATGGTATCGCCGACGCTATCCATGACGCCCGTCTTGCGCTGCTCCGGAAGTCAATCCTCCCCCGGCCCCTGGTCAGTCGGCTCAAGCATGAGGCGCTCGGCTCGACCACCCTCGATCAGATGCCGCTGAAGGATCTCGTCCGCGTCCTCGGCGCTATGGTAGCTGTACCAGACGCCTTCCGGATAGATCACCATGGTCGGTCCCCGCTCGCAGCGATCGAGGCAGCCGGATGCGTTAACCCTAACGTCGGCCAAGCCCAGCTCCTTGGCCCGCGCCTTCAGATAATTGCGCAGGCGCAAAGACCCCTTTTCCTTGCAGCAGCCCCGCGGGTGCCCCTTCGGACGCTCGTTGGTACAGCAGAAAACGTGCCTGCGGTAATAGAGCGGTGGATCGTCCCGCCGGTCTTCCTTGCCACTCCGGCTCATCCGCCGGTCACTCCTTCTCCGTATCGCCGGTTTTGTCGCCAGCACGTTGGCCGCCAGCGAACTGCGACCAGAAGGCCTTCTGAATCTGTTCCAAGCCCTGCAGGCCCGCCGGCAGCCAGGTTTCGAACAAGGTTTCCGGATCCATGGCGGCGAGGTTGGCCATCAGACGTTCCTGGACCTTCTCCATAACAGCCGTCTGCATCGGCCCGACCTCCGGCAATCCCAGGAAGGCCCGTGCCTCTTCCGGCGTGCAGTCGATGTCGACATTGATCTTCATCGTAGCCCTCCTCCTTAACGCCAAGTCCATATCCCATTTGTGGTTGAGCCTCGGGCCCTCTCGAACGCATATAGTGGGCCGACACTATCGCCCGACCCGGCCGACGGCAACGCCCTAGCCGTCCGACCGACCAGAATCCTACTACGGAGCTGTCGCGAAACATGCCCGAGAACCGCCTCGCCGAGGAAAGCAGCCCCTACCTGCTACAGCACAAGGAGAATCCGGTGCAGTGGCACCCCTGGGGGTCCGGCGCCCTCGAGGCGGCCAAGCGTTCCAACAAGCCGATCCTGCTGTCGGTCGGCTATGCCGCTTGTCATTGGTGTCATGTGATGGCCCACGAATCCTTCGAGGACGAGACCATTGCCGCGGTGATGAACGAGTTCTTCATAAACATCAAGGTGGACCGGGAGGAACGGCCCGACCTGGACAGCATCTACCAGTCGGCCCTGGCCCTCCTCGGCGAGCACGGTGGCTGGCCCCTGACGATGTTTCTGACGCCGGACGGCAAGCCTTTCTGGGGCGGCACCTACTTTCCGCCGGAACCCCGCCACGGCCGGCCCGGTTTCGTCCAGGTGCTGCGGAGCATCGCAACGGCCTATGCCGAGCAACCGGAGAACGTGGCCAAGAACGTCGCCGCCCTCTCCGAGGCCCTGCAGAACCTCTCCAAGAACCAGAGCGGCGGCCCGATCGGTCTCGCGCTGAACGATCAGGTCGCCGAGCGATTGGTGCGCGAGATCGATCCCTTCAACGGCGGAATCGGCGGCGCGCCCAAGTTCCCGCAACCGGCAGTCCTCAAGCTTCTCTGGCAGGCCTGGAAGCGCACCGGGTCAGAGCCCTACCGCCACGCCGTCGACCTGACTCTGACCCGCATGTGTCAGGGCGGCATCTACGACCACCTGGGCGGCGGCTTCGCCCGTTATGCGGTCGACAACAAGTGGCTCGTGCCGCATTTCGAAAAGATGCTCTACGACAACGCCCAGCTCATCGAGCTCCTGACCTGGCTCTGGCAGGACGCCGGCAACCCGCTTTACGAGGTGCGGGTTCGAGAGACGGTCGCCTGGGTGCTGCGCGAGATGCTTGCCGATACCGGTGACTCGGGCGGCACACCGGCAGGCGCCTTCGCCAGCTCGCTCGATGCCGACAGCGAAGGAGAGGAGGGTCGGTTCTACGTCTGGAGCACCGCCGAAGTCGACGTGCTGCTCGGCGACCGGTCCGACGCCTTCAAGGCGGCCTACGACGTCACGCCGGGCGGCAATTGGGAGGGCCGGACGATCCTCAACCGCCTGCAGCGTCCGGAGCTGGGTGATCCGGCAGAGGAGGCAGCGCTGGCCCAGGCCCGGGAAGCCCTGCTGACAGCCCGGAGCACCCGGGTTCGTCCCGGCTGGGACGACAAGGTGCTCGCAGACTGGAACGGCCTGATGATCGCCGCCCTCGCGAAGGCCGCGCCGGTGTTCAAGGAACCGACCTGGCTCGAAGCGGCAGAGGGCGCTATGCGTTTCGTCACCGAGCAGATGACCGAAAACGGCCGTTTGAAGCACACTTGGCGCGGAGGCCGGCTGAATCATCCCGCGACCTTGGACGACTACGCCAACCTCTGCGAAGCCGCCCTTGCGCTTTACGAGGCCACGGCCGCCGCGGACCATCTCGCTCAGGCCGAAGCCTGGGTCCAGATCCTCGATACCCACTACTGGGATCCCGAGGGCGGCGGGTACTTTCTGACCGCCGACGACACCGAGCAGCTCATCGTCCGCACCAAGACCGTCAACGACAACGCGGTTCCCTCCGGAAACGGCACCATGACGGGGGTCCTTGCCAAGCTCTACTACCTGACCGGCAAGGCGGTCTATCGCGAGCGAGCGGAGGCGGTCATCGCGGCTTTCTCCGGCGAGCTTCAACGCAATTTCTTTCCGCTTTCCACGCTCTTGAACGGTAGCGAGCTGCTGCAGTCGGTGGTGCAGGTGGTGATCGTCGGTGAGCGGAACGCCGAAGATACGTGCGCCTTATTGCGCACTATATATAGTAAGTGTACACCATTATTTCTACTACATCTTGTGCAACCTGGATTCGAGTTGCCGGCGGACCATCCCGCTTGCGGCAAGGGACAGACCGATGGCCGGGCCACGGTCTACATCTGCAGGGGCCAGACCTGCTCGCTGCCGATCACGGATCCGGCCGAACTCGGCCGGGCCCTGGGCGCGGCGCCCCACGCTCCCGGGGAGGTGACAACTCCGGGCGGCGCGGGGTAAGCTCGCGAGCATCAACGAGGTCCCTCAACCGCCGCAATTCAGGCCAGGACCGCCTCAAACCCTAGGGAGGCCCAATGTCCGATCTCACCACACCGGGCGCCGACGGCGAATTCGGCGCCTACATCGCCCTGCCCGCGACCACGCCGGCCCCCGGCATCGTCGTGGCCCAGGAGATCTTCGGCGTCAACCAGGTCATGCGCGACGTGTGTGACTGGCTGGCCGGAGAAGGCTATGTCGCCGCGTGTCCGGATCTGTTCTGGCGCATAGAGCCGGGCATCCAGCTGTCCGACAAGACACAAGCCGAGTGGGCCCGCGCCTTCGAGCTGTTCAACCTCTTCGACGTCGACAAGGGCATCGAGGATATGAAGAAGACCTTGGCCCAGCTGCGCAGACACGAAGCCTGCAACGGCCGGGTCGGGTCCGTCGGATACTGCCTGGGCGGCAAGATCGCCTACCTCATGGCGACCCGCTCGGATGCCGACAGCAACGTCGGGTACTACGGCGTCGGCCTCGACGAATTGCTGGGCGAGGCGGAACGGATCACCAGGCCGCTCTTGATGCACATGGCCTCCAAGGACGGCTTCGTGCCGCCGGAGGCGCAGGAGAAGATCAAGGCGGTCTTCACCCCCCACAGCCGGATCACGCTCCACGTCTACGACGGCCAGGACCACGCCTTTGCACGCCCGGGCGGCGAGCACTACGATGAAGCGGCGGCCAAGCTCGCCAACGATCGCACTCTGGCGTTCTTCAAGGAGACTCTCGGCTCATGACCCACGCAATCCGTATTCACCAGACCGGCGGCCCCGAGGTCTTGACCTGGGAAACCGTCGAGCTCGGCACGCCGGGACCGGGCGAGGCGCGTATCCAACAGAGCGCCGTCGGGCTCAACTACATCGACGTCTATCACCGCACCGGCCTCTACCCGGTGCCCGCGCTGCCGACGGCGATCGGCATGGAGGCCGCCGGCCAGGTCGAATCCGTTGGCGAGGGAGTCAACGATCTCAGGCCGGGGGACCGCGTCGCCTATGCCGCGCCGCCCGTGGGAGCCTATGCCGAAGCCCGGCTCATGCCGGCCGACCGCCTGGTGAAGCTGCCCGACGGCATCTCCGACCTCCAGGCGGCGGCGATGATGCTCCAGGGCATGACGGTCCAATACTTGATCCGCCGGACCTTCCGGGTGAGCAAGGGCGACACCGTGCTGTTCCACGCTGCGGCCGGCGGTGTCGGCCTGATCGCCTGCCAGTGGCTGAAGCACCTCGGAGCGACGGTGATCGGCACGGTAGGCTCGGACGAGAAGGCCGAGCTGGCTCGGGCCCACGGCTGCGATCATCCGATCAACTACCGGACGGGAAATTTCGTCGATCGGGTGCGCGAGATCACCGACGGCGCCGGGGTTCCCGTGGTCTACGACTCGGTCGGCAAGGACACCTTCGAGGGCTCGCTCGACTGCCTGGCGCCACTCGGCATGTTCGTGGGCTTCGGCAACGCCTCGGGGCCGGTCCCGCCCTTCAACATGGGCGTGCTCGCGCAGAAGGGCTCGCTGTTCGTCACCCGGCCGACGCTGATGACCTACACGGCCAAGCGCGCGGACCTCCTGGCCAGCGCCAACGAGCTGTTCGACGTCGTGCTCTCGGACGCTGTCAAGATAGAGATCAACCAGACCTATCCGCTCGCCGAAACGGCGCAGGCGCACCGCGATCTGGAGGCCCGCAAGACGACCGGCTCGACCGTGCTTTTGCCCTGACCAGGGGCGGACCTCCGGTCTATTGGTTCATGGCGTCGAAGAAGTCGGCGTTGCTTTTCGAGTGCTTGAGCTTGTCCAGCAGGAACTCGACCGAGTCGGTGACGCCCATCGGCATGAGGATCCGCCGCAGCACCCACATCTTGGACAAAGTCCCCTTGTCGACCAGGAGCTCCTCCTTGCGGGTCCCCGACTTGCCGATGTCCATGGCTGGCCAGGTCCGCTTGTCGGCCAGCTTCCGGTCGAGCACGATCTCGGAATTGCCAGTGCCCTTGAACTCCTCGAAGATCACCTCGTCCATACGGCTGCCGGTGTCGATCAGGGCCGTCGAGATGATGGTCAGGCTGCCGCCTTCCTCGATGTTGCGGGCCGCGCCGAAGAAGCGCTTGGGCCGCTGCAGGGCGTTGGCGTCCACGCCGCCGGTCAGCACCTTGCCCGAGCTCGGCACCACGGTGTTGTAGGCGCGCGCCAAGCGTGTGATGGAATCCAGCAGGATCACCACGTCCTTCTTGTGCTCGACCAGCCGCTTGGCCTTCTCGATCACCATCTCGGCGACCTGGACGTGACGCGTGGCCGGCTCGTCGAAGGTCGAGCTGACCACCTCGCCCTTGACCGACCGGTCCATGTCGGTCACCTCCTCGGGCCGCTCGTCGATGAGCAGGACGATGAGGTAGACCTCCGGATGGTTGGCCGCGACCGAATGGGCCAGGTTCTGCAGGATCATGGTCTTGCCGGTGCGCGGCGGCGCGACGATGAGCGCGCGCTGGCCCTTGCCCAAGGGCGCGGTCAGATCGATGACCCGGGGGGTCAGATCCTTGATCGTGGGATCCTCGATCTCGAGCGTCAGCTTCTCGTCCGGATAGAGCGGCGTCAGGTTGTCGAAGTTGATCCGATGGCGCGTGTTCTCCGGCGGGTCGAAATTGATCTTGTTGATCTTGAGCAGCGCGAAATACCGCTCGCCGTCCTTGGGTGAGCGGATCTGGCCTTCCACGGTGTCCCCGGTGCGCATGCCGAAACGCCGCACCTGGCTCGGACTGACGTAGATGTCGTCGGGTCCCGGCAGGTAGTTCGACTCGGGCGACCGCAGGAAGCCGAACCCGTCCTGGAGCACTTCCAGGACACCGGCGCCGAAGATCGCCACGTCGTTCTCGGCAAGTTGCTTGAGGATCGCGAACATCATGTCCTGCTTGCGCAGGGTGCTCGCGTTCTCGATTTCCAGCTCTTCCGCGTATGCCAGAAGATCCGCCGGGCTCTTGGTCTTCAGTTCTTGGAGATCCATCGATTCTGCCGCTGATGAGGTCGCTGGCCGGAACCGGCCGAGTCGGTGGGAAGGGAGGCTCTGCCGCTTGCGACGATGCTTATGACGGGGCCGGTCGGCCGCCTGGAACGCTGGGGGAAGTCGTCGGATTGGGTCGCGGTTCAAAAGCCCGCTGAATCAATGTGGGAAGCGCCGCGCCAAGTAGCAAGTGTAGACTGGCAGGATTTCGTTAACCAACCGTTAACCAAGAGTCAAGCCGCAAGGCGACCCACTCAAAACGGCTTGACCACCACCAGGAGCACGATCCCGATCATGGCAAGGCCCGGGATATCGTGCGCCCGGCGGTAGAAATGTTCTCCGCGGCGGTGCCCGTCTTCGGCGAAATGCCGCCGCCAGCGCGCAAAGGCGACGTGCATGAGCTGCATCACGGCCAACAGCGCAAGCTTGCCGTGAAACCAGGTTTCGCCCCAAGCATCCAGATGGGTTGCCAGCATGAGCCCGAAGAGCCAGGACAGGAGCATGGTGGGATTGATGATGATGACGAACAGTCGCCGTTCCATCACCTTGAAGGTTTCCGACTGGACGGACCCGGGTTCGGCCCGACAGTGGTAGGCAAAGAGTTGCGGCAGGTAGAGCATCCCCGTCATCCAGGTCATCACCGAAATGATATGCAGTGCGCTCACCCAAGGATAACCCGCGCCAAGAAACCCCGTCATCGCTTCCACTACTCCTGCGCCGCCGGCCCATAGGGGCAATTGCGCCAGCGACCCGGGCAGATCCGCATTCCGGCCTGCGAACAGACCGCTCTATCCCCGGTCAGACAGTCCCGCACGAGCTGCGCCAGACCGTCAATGAAGTTCGCGCCGATACCCACCGTCTCCACCCGCAAATAGGCCAGTACATTGTTTTCCAACGCCAAGGTCCGATACTCGATGTCCAATTCCACCAGCGTCTCGGAGTGCTCGGAGACGAAGGCGATCGGCGCGAGGACGATGGGGACCTGGTCGCGCCCGGCGCGAAGGATCTCCGCGTCAGTCGAGGGGCCGATCCACTCCATGGGTCCGACCCGGCTCTGATAGCAGACCAGCCAGTCCAGGTCGTCCTCGGCCAGTGCCTCGACGACCGCCGCAGCGCTCTGCTCGACCTGCCATTGATAAGGATCACCGCGCTCGACGATCTTCTTCGGCAGGCCGTGCGCCGAGAACAACAGGCGCGGCTTCCCTACGCCCGCCGCCTCCCGCAGAGCAGGACGTATCCGCTCGGCGACCTCCGCAACGAACCCCGGATCGTTCGGGAAACAGCAGACCGCCGTCGTCCTGGCCTCGAGCCCGGCGGCGACCGCACTCCGTTGCCAGGCTGCGATCGAAGATCCTGTGGTCGTCACCGAGAATTGCGGATACAGCGGCAACAGGACGACCTGCTCCGGGCCAAAGGCCGCTACCGCAGACACCGTTTCCTCCGTCATCGGGTGCCAATAGCGCATTGCAATGAACACCCGGACCTCCCCAAGGTCCCCCAGCGCCGCCTCGAGAGCCTCCGCCTGGGCCTGCGTATTGGCCAGCAGCGGGGAGCTGCCGCCCAGATGCGTGTAGATCTCTCGAGCGACCGGCGCGCGGCGAGATGAAATGAACATGGCCAGCAGCCAGCGAATCGGTTTCGGCGCGCCGATGATCGCGGGATCATAGAAAAGGTTGAAAAGGAACGGCTGGACCGCCTCGGGCCGGTCCGGTCCTCCCAGGTTGAACAGCACCACGGCGGTCTTGCTCATGATCGGCTAGTCCTCGTCGGATCGCCCACTACACGCTCACCGGGCCGACCAGCCCTGAACAAGCTCCACCAGTTCGCCGACATGTTCCGGATCCGCTTCAGGTACGATCCCGCTGCCCAGATTGAACACGAAGGGCCCGCCGGCCAAGGTCTCGAGGATCTCCGTGGCCGATCGTCGCAGCACCTCCCCTCCGGCGACCAGGAGAATCGGGTCCAGATTACCCTGGACGGCAACTTGGCTTTGAAGCTCGTCTCGTACCCAAGCGGGCGGCACCGTGCTATCGACGGCAACCGCGTCGGCACCGGACTCGGCCGCGATATCCCGATACATGAGCCCCGCGCCCCGCGGAAACAGAATGATCGGTATGTGCGGATGGTTCGCCTTGATTCGCCGGATAATCTCAGCGTTGGGATCGAGACACCACTGCCGCATCCCATTGGCCGTCAGGGCGCCGGCCCAGGAATCGAAAAGTTGCAGAACTTCGACGCCGGCAGCAATCTGCGATTCGAGATATTGCGTGGTGGCATCCACCAACAGCTCGATCAGCTTTTGGAACCCTTCAGGATCCCCGTAGGCCCAGGTCTTGACCTTGGCGAACTCTCTCGTGCCACCGCCCTCGACCATATAGCTCGCAACAGTCCAGGGCGCCCCGGCGAACCCGATGAGGGCCGTTTCCGGGCCCAGCTCCGAGCGGATCCCGCGGACCGTCTCATAGACCGGTGCGAGGTTCTCGTCGAGGGAGCACATCGATAACCGCACGAGCTCTCCAGGGCCAGCCACCGGGTCCAGGCGAGGGCCGCGGCCTTCCTCGAACCAGACCTTTTGGCCCAGCGCATGAGGCACGACCATGATGTCCGAAAACAGAATCGCAGCATCAAAGCCGAAGCGCCGAATCGGCTGCAGCGTCACTTCGACGGCAAGCTCTGGGGTATAGCAGAAGTCCAGAAAGCTCGGCGCCTTCTTCCGTGTGGCCCGGTATTCCGGAAGATATCGACCCGCCTGCCGCATCAACCAGATTGGGGGCCGTGCACAGGCCTCTCCGCGAAGCGCCCGCAACAGCAGCTTCGACTCCGTGCCTGTCACCATGTCTAACCCGGAGTCCGTGTTCGGCGACGACTGGTTCACGTCGGCTCCTTTCAATTCAAATATCTTATTATCAAGGTTGGTTGTAGTTGTAGTTGATCCCTGTGAATCGTGAGGATTAGCAAGAGATCCACGGCCTTTTCCGCAATCTCTCCGGATGGTTATGTGCTGTACATTCCCCTGTGCAAGGGTCTTAGCACATATGGCAGGAATGCCAAGAATCAGGCTGGCTTGCACTGTGCTCGGAACCGATGGATAACGAGGATAACCTTGCGCCGGCATATCGCTGCTCCGGGTTTTCCCCGGATTCTCCTGGTCGGTTCCACGCGGCGGTAAGTCTGCGGAGGTTCGCGAGGCAAGGGTGCAAGGATTTTGCAGAGGCGCGCGAAAAGTGGCACTTATCCCCGTTACTCATCTGTTTTGGCACTGGGATGGACCGAGATGACTGCCCATCACATGCATTTGGTTTCCGACGCCACGGGCGAAACCGTAAGTTCGGTGGCACGGGCCTGCCTCGTTCAGTTCGCGGGTGTGGAGCCGATCGAGCATGCATGGACCTTGATTCGGACCAAGGGCCAGATGATCAAAGTTCTGAAGGGGGTCGAGGCCAACCCCGGGGCTGTCCTCTTCACTATCGTGAACGATGAGCTTCGAACCGTCCTGGTCGAGGGGTGTCGGCAATTGGGCGTGCCCTGCGTTCCCGTTCTGGATCCTGTAATTCACACGCTGGCTGCATATTTCCAGTTGGAAATCCGAGGTCGGCCAGGCCTACAGCATGCCCTCGATGCCGAGTATTACCATCGGATCGATGCGATGAACTACGTCCTCACGCATGACGACGGCCAATGCGGCGCGGAGCTGAACCAGGCCGATGTCGTGTTGGTCGGGGTGTCCCGCACGTCTAAGACCCCGACCTGCATCTATCTGGCCAATAGGGGCATAAAGGCGGCGAACGTACCGATCGTCCCCGGGTGTCCGCTACCCGACGAGCTGCTCAATCTTACCCGGCCGCTGGTCGTGGGGCTTACCAAGGAACCGGCACGCTTGGTGCAGCTACGCCGGAATCGGCTGCGCATGATCTCGCAGGCCGGCGAGGAAACAGACTACACGGACCTCGAGAGCGTGCGCGAGGAGGTGGCCATGGCACGCCGCCTATGTGGTAAATACGAGTGGCCCGTGATCGACGTCACGCGGCGCTCGATCGAGGAAACCGCTGCCACGATCATGAACTACTATACGCGGCACACCGAGGCATGAAGCTCATGACGAAGGTTTCACACATGGGGCAGATCGGTACACCGGGTCCGACAGCGCCGGACGTCGTATTGGCGTCGTCCAGCCCGTCCCGCCGCAGGCTCTTGGCAAACGCTGGGGTCCCGGTCACCTGCGAGGCTGCGGAGATAGATGAACAAGGCGTTAAAGCCGCGCTGGCAAGCGAGGCTGCCGACGCTGCCCAAGTGGCGGAAACCCTGGCCGAGCTGAAGGCCCAACGGGTTGCGCGCCGGTTCCCCGGCGCCCTCGTCATTGGTGCCGATCAGATGCTCGAGTGCGATGGCGCCTGGTTCGACAAACCCGAATCTAGGGGCCAAGCCAAGGAGCAGTTGCAGGCCCTGAGTGGCCGAACCCACAGGCTCATCTCCTCCGCCTGCGTGGTGCGCGACGGTGCCTGCCTCTGGCACCACGGAGACCACGCGCGGCTGACCATGCGACCGCTCAGCGACGATTTCATAGACGCGTATCTGGCGGTCGTCGGCAAGCGCGCTCTCGAGTCGGTCGGTGCCTACCAGCTGGAGGGCTCGGGAGCACAGCTGTTCGGCCGCGTCCAGGGCGACTACTTCACGATACTCGGTCTGCCATTGCTCCCGCTGCTCGATTTCCTGCGAAACCACCGGGTCCTTCTCACATGACCCTCAGCGGTAGGGCCAAGCTCGCCGGCGTCATCGGCTGGCCGGTAGCGCACTCCCGGTCGCCGCGACTCCACGGATATTGGCTGCAGCACCACCGAATCGATGGCGCCTACGTACCTTTGCCGGTGCGTGCCGAGGCGTTCGAGCGAGGACTAAGGTGCCTGGCCGACATGGGATTTCGCGGCGTCAATGTGACCGTTCCATACAAGGAAGCCGCACTCGCCGCCTGCGACGAGGTCGAGGATTCGGGTCGTCGCCTCGGCGCGGTCAACACCGTCGTGATGGTCGGCGGCCGGCTGCGCGGCTTCAACAGCGACGGCTTCGGTTTCATCGAGAATCTCAGAGAGGGTGCCCCGGGCTGGCAGGCCCGCGAGGCGCCGGCTGTGGTGATTGGCGCCGGCGGCGCCGCGCGGGCCGTGGTGGCCGCCTTGATCGACGCCGGGGCGCCCGAGATCCGCGTCGTCAACCGGACCCGGCCGCGCGCCGACGCCGTGGCGAAGGAGCTGGACGGACCCGTACAGGTCTTGGATTGGCCGGAACGCAGCCGGGCTCTCTCCGAGGCCGGGCTGCTGGTCAACACGACAAGCCTCGGAATGACGGGACAGCCGCTGCTCGAACTCGATCTTGCCGGCTTGCCTGCGTCCGCTCTGGTCAACGATATCGTCTATGCACCCCTGGAAACGCCGCTGCTGGCACGGGCCCGGGCGCGAGGCAATCTTGCGGTTGATGGTCTCGGCATGCTGCTGCACCAAGCGCGCCCTGGATTCGCGGCGTGGTTCGGCGTCGAACCGGAGGTGACCTCGGAACTGCGCCGTTTCGTGCTTGCCGAGTGATGCGGGGTCGGCTGTCGTGGTGATCCTTGGTCTGACCGGCTCCATCGGCATGGGCAAATCGACCGCGGCGCACATGTTCCGCTTGCTCGGGGTCCCTGTCCATGATGCGGATGCAGCCGTTCATCGGCTGCTTGGCCGGGGGGGCGCCGCAGTCGCCGCGGTCGAGTTGGCGTTCCCCGGCGTTGCCCGGGGCGGCGCGGTCGACCGGCAACGCCTTGCCGAGCGCGTCTTCGACGACCCTGCCGCGCTCGCCCAGCTGGAAGCGATCCTTCACCCCAAGGTACGCCTTGCGACTCTCGGCTTCCTGAAGCGTCAGGCGCGAGCGCGCAGCGCCGTCGTGGTACTGGACATACCGCTGCTGTTCGAGACCGGCGGCCAGCAGCTGTGCGACGCCGTCGTCGTCGTCAGCGCGCGCCCTGCAGTCCAGGCGTCGCGTGTCCTGGCGCGCAAGGGGATGACGCCGGAGCGCTACAAGGCGATCCTGGCAAAGCAGGCAACTGACCGGGAAAAGCGTCGCCGGGCGGACTTTGTCGTTCCGACCGGCGGCAGCAAGCGCGACACCTTGCGCCGGCTCGCCGCGATCGTCAGACTGATGCGCGGGCGGGCCGGGCGCCATTGGCCGCCGCTTGGCCGGCGGCCGTTGCCGGGGGAACGCAGTATCCAGCCGCGAGGGAAGCGCCATGCGTGAAATCGTTCTGGACACGGAAACCACCGGCCTCGACCCGGCTGCCGGCCACCGGATCGTCGAGATCGCGTGCCTCGAGCTGCTCAACGGCGTGGCGACCGGTGGCCGGTTTCAGCGCTACGTGAATCCTGAGCGGGACATGCCGGAAGAAGCCTTCAAGGTGCATGGTCTGAGCGCGGATTTTCTCGCCCGGCATCAGGTCTTCGCGGAAATCGTCGGCGAATTTCTCGAGTTCATCGAGTCCGCGCCCTTGGTCATACACAACGCCGAGTTCGACCTGCGTTTCATCAACGCGGAGCTGGCCCTGCTCGGGCGCCCGGCGCTCGATCCGGGGCGGGCGATCGATACGCTGCCCCTGGCGCGCCGCCGCTTTCCCGGTGCCCAGGTCAGCCTCGATGCCCTGTGCCGGCGGTTCGGGATCGACAACTCGGCCCGGTCTCTGCACGGCGCGCTGCTCGACTGCGAGCTCTTGGCCGAGGTCTATCTGGAGCTGAACGGGGGCCGCCAGCCAGATCTGGGCTTGGCCCAGAACCGAGAGACCAGCGTCGTATCGTCCAGCGGAGAGCGTCCGCGGCGGCCCGCGCGTGTGCACGAAGCGAGCCCCGAAGAACTTGAGGCCCACAAGGCGCTGGTCGAGAAGCTGCGGGATCCGATCTGGCGAACTTGATGCCGGCGGCTCTTAGCTAGCAGCCGGGCTCGGGCTAAGCGGTCTCCGCCTGGACCTGCTGCGCACCCCTCTCTTTGCGGCTTCTATAGAGCTCTTCGAAGTCGATCGGATTGATCAACAAGGGTGGGAACCCGCCGTCGCGCGTGACGTCGCTGATCACGGCGCGCGCGAAGGGGAAGAGAAACCGCGGCACTTCGACCAGCATCAGACGTTCGATCTGATTCTTGGGGACGTCTTGGCCCACCGTGGCCAATCCGGCGAAGTCCAGTTCGACAAGAAAAGCAACTTTCTCCTGGATGCTGGCCTTGACCCGCGTCGCCAGAAGGACTTCGTAGAGCCGCTCTTTCAGGTTACGGACCTGGACGTCGATGTTGACGTCGAGTTCCGGCCCCTTCTGCACTTCCGCATAGATGAGCGGCGCGTTGGGGTTTTCGAACGACAGATCTTTTACGTAGTGGGTGTTCAGCAAGAGCTGTGTATCGGCCTTCTGCCCGGCAGACCCGCGCTTGTCTGCCTCGTCGGCTCCGTTGGGCGAATTCTCCTGCTCGAGATCGTCGGCCATAGTGCTCTCCTGGTCATTGGGGCACAGTGGCTAACATGGATCATACCTTGGCACAACCACAGGCCCTCGCCATTCCGGGCGCCTATCCGACTGTCGGATCGTAGGGTACGACGGCGGCGTTCGTCACCTCCTGGCCGGTCAGGCCCCGAATGAATCCCCAATGGGTCACGACCAGCATGTGGCGCCAGTCCTCGAGCACCGACGTGGCCGCACGAAACCGGCCGCAGCGTTCGAAAAGCTCGGTTTCCGTCTCGATGTCGGGCCACCAGCGCTCGGCCATGTCGCCGAATTCGAAGTCGGGCCAACGCGTGGTGAGATGCGAGCGTGGCGAACCGATATCGCAGGTGAAGAAGGCCCGTTCCCGCACCATCGGATCCACCATGACCGGCAAGCGGAGCTGATCGGCGATGAGCTCCGCGGTCTCGAGGGTGCGGGAATAGGGGCTGGCGAGAATCCGTCGGATATCGTAGCCGAGCAGCGCCCGGCCAGCCTCGCGGGCCTGCACGATACCTTCTTCGGTCAGGCCGGGATCTATGATTCCTGGATCCTCCCGGGTTGCGCCGAAATGCACGTTGAAATGCGACTGGCCGTGACGCACCAGGATCATCGAGGCAGCCTCCGCGAAGGATCCCGGTCGGGCCCGGGACGGTCCGTCAGATCATCGTACTCCCCATCGATCGTGCGGCTGTCCGGACGCTGCCGATGGACCTCTTGGCCGTCGACGAACACGCGGGTTTCGGCCCTGGCGGCGAGGTATCGGCCGATCGTCCCGCGCAGGGCGTCGCGCAGCGACGGAACGAACAGCAGCGCACCAAGGAAATCGGTCACGAATCCCGGGGTCAGAAGAAGGGCGCCTGCGACCAACAGACAAAGGCCGTCGAAAAGCTCGCGCGTCGGCAGTTCACCTCGCTCCATCTGGCTCCGGGCACGGGACAGGGTCGCCAGGCCCTGCGCGCGCAACTGCCATGTGCCCAGGACCGCGGTCAGGACGATCAGTCCCAATGTCGGCCAGAGCCCGACGACACCGCCGACCTCGATGAACACCGCGATTTCGATCAGGGGCACGCAGATGAAGGCGATCAGAATCAAGAAGCCCATGCTGGCTCTTTCTTTTTCCTTAGGGGTTTCTTATGTACTGTCCATAGGGGTGACATACCATAGGCCCCGACAACCGCGGTCAACGGTGTCGACGTCCCGAGTTTGGTCATGGGCGTCATACCCGGCATGGTCTTAGATTTATGGGCAACGGTCTCCAATTTCTCGACATAATTCTTCTGGCTGCGGTCGCCGGCTTCCTGGTGCTGCGACTGCGCAGTGTGCTGGGCCGGCGGGGCGGCCACGAAGATCCGCCCGAACGCTACGATCCATTCAAGGCTGAAAAGCCGGAAAGCGCGGCGGAGGACAAGGTCGTCCACCTGCCGGACCGCAGCGAAAAGAGCGAAAGCGACAGGTCTGCCGCCGAGGAGCTGAGCGCCCCGGCGGGCGGCCCCACCGATGCCGATACGCCGCTCGCGGCCGGCCTCACGCAAATAAAGCTGGCCGACGGCGGTTTCGACGAAACGACTTTCCTCGACGGGGCCAAAGGGGCCTTCGACATGATCATCAACGCCTTCGGTCAGGGCGATACGAGGACCTTGCGGCCGTTGCTGAGCAACGATGTCTACGAGGACTTCGCCGGCGCCATCAAGGCCCGCGTCGAGGCCGGGGAAACCTTGGAAACAACAATGATCGGCGTCAAGGAGGCCGAGCTGATCGAGGCGGAACTCCAGGGTCGGACCGCCTTCGCCACCATCAAGTTCGTGTCCGAGCAGATCAACGTCACGCGCGATCCCGACGGCGAGGTGGTCGATGGCGACCCGAACCATGTTGCCTCGATCACGGATATTTGGACCTTCGCACGCAACACCCGCAGCCGCGACCCCAACTGGACTCTGGTCGCGACGCGCAGCTCGAACTGAGCCCGGGTCGGCCCGGGCCACCTTGAAATGACGCGCAGAAGCGGCTCGCTGGGCGTCTTGGCGGTCGGCTCGTTGCTGTTGACGGCTTCGGTTCTGGTCGCCTGCGAGAGAGAACCGACAAGACCGGAGCCGGTCGCAGTCCCGGAACGAATTCTTCTGACCGAGACGGTCTTCGCGCAGCTCCCGGACTGGCAAACGGATTCGGTAGCCGAAGCTCTGCCTGCCTTGCGGCGCTCCTGTGCACGGCTGCTCGGGCAGCCGAGTGGCCGGCCCGTCGGCCCGAAGGGTCTGGCCGGCAGGGTTCTGGATTGGCAGCAGCCCTGCGCGACCCTCGAGCAGCTCCCAGCGGGCGACGATGCCGCTCTGCGTGCGGTGCTGGAGGCCGGGTTCGTCCCCTTCGAGATCGCCGGACCGGACACGGCCGAAGGCCTTTTCACCGGCTATTACGAGGCGGAGCTGCGCGGAGCACTGCGTCCCGAGGGAGTCTACCGCTGGCCGCTCTTCGCTCTGCCCGAAGATCTGGTCACCGTGGATCTCGACCTGTTCCGGGCCGATCTTCAAGGCGAGCGGATCTACGGCCGGGTCCAGAACGGGCGGCTGGTCCCCTATTACAGCCGGGCGGAGATCGATGACGGGGCCCTGACCGGCCGCGGGCTGGAGCTCCTCTGGGTCGACGACCCGGTCGATGCTTTCTTTCTTCACGTGCAAGGCTCCGGTCAAGTGGCGCTGCCGGACGGCTCGACGATGCGGGTCGGCTTCGCCGGCTCGAACGGCCGCGCTTTCTATGCCATCGGGCGGGCTCTGGTCGACGAAGGCAGGGTGCCGCGAAACCGCGCCTCCATGCAGGGGATCCGGACCTGGCTGCGCGGCAATCCGCAAAAGGCCGCGGCCGTGATGCAGCGCAATCCCCGCTACATCTTTTTCCGCAGGATCGACGGCGAGGGACCGATCGGCGCCCAGGGCGTGGTGCTGACCGCCGGCCGCAGCCTGGCGGTCGACCCGGCCTTTCTGCCGCTGGGCGCGCCGATATGGCTCGATACGACCTGGCCCGCCAGCGACCGACCGCTCCGCCGCCTCATGGTCGCCCAGGACAGCGGCAGCGCCATCAAGGGCCCCGTGCGCGGCGATTTCTTCTGGGGTGCCGGCGAGCCGGCGCTCGAACAGGCCGGACGGATGAGACAGAGGGGCACCTACTATCTCCTGCTGCCGAAAACCGTCGCCGAGCGCCGCCGCACGACGAGTTGACCGGCGCGAACACGCGCCGCGGCTTGCATTTTCCAAGGTGCCGCCGCATTGTTCACCCCGGCAATCGGGAAGGCGC
>CAMYMY010000024.1 GCA_947259625.1 uncultured Kiloniellales bacterium
GGTCGAATTCGAGGAACGGCTGGGTCGACCCCGCGCCTTCGAAGCCTTCGCCTTGGATCCCCTTGTTGACGATCGACTTGGGCAGGTCGAGGGAGACGAAATAGAACGGCAGGGAGATCAGCACGAGGAACAGGATCGCCACCTGCTCGCGCTTGCTGTGCCGCCAGACGTATTTGAAGAGATTCGGTTCCATGGAAAACCGGATGATCGCGCCCCACTCGAGATGACCGGATCCGCCGCGGTCGAGCCACATTAACCAATGGACCCTGACGCGTAAACGCACCTGCGCCGGCACCGCTCCGGGTCGATATAGACTGTTTTCACATCATGAAGACCTGTGGCATGATCCGGGCTCTTGCAGGAGAGGGTATCCGCGAAATTTGGGGGTTTTGGCATGGCGGGGGTCCGCAGGGACAAACGGGTGCTGATATACAGCCACGACAGCTTCGGCCTCGGCCACCTGCGCCGTTGCCGCGAAATCGCGCACGCGCTGGTCGAGGCCGAGCAGGATCTCTCGGTCCTGATACTCTCGGGATCGCCGATCATCGGAAGCTTCGACTTCCGGGCCCGGGTCGATTTCGTGCGCGTGCCCGGGGTGATCAAGCTGCGAAACGGGGACTACACCTCGCTCGCCCTCCACATCGACGTAGAACATACCATGGCCATGCGGACCTCGATCATCGAGCACACGGCCAAGATCTACGACCCGGACCTGTTTCTTGTCGACAAGGAGCCGCTCGGGCTGCGTGGCGAGGCGGAAAACACGCTTGCCATGCTGAATGCGCGCGGCACGCCCTGCATACTGGGCCTGCGCGACGTGATGGACGAGCCGGCGCGGCTGGTCCCGGAGTGGGAGCGCAAACAAGCCGTTCCGGCCCTGATGAACTATTACCACGATATCTGGGTCTATGGACTGCCGCAGGTCTACGACCCTCTCGAAGGCGTGGCCATGGCCGATTCGGTACGCCGGAAGGTGACCTATACGGGCTACTTGCCGCGCAGCGTGCCGCAGGCCGCGCCGGGGCTGACCCTCGAGAAGATCGACGAGCCCTACCTGCTGATCACCGTCGGCGGCGGCGGCGACGGCGAGCAGATCATCGATTGGGTCCTGCGTGCCTACGAAAGCGATCCGGACATACCCTACCCGGCGCTCCTGGTGCTTGGACCCTTCATGGCCTCCGACCTCCAGAACGAGTTCCTGCAGCGGGCAAGCCAGCTGCCCCGGATCGAAGCGATCACCTTCGAGGCTCGCCTCGAAAGCCTCATGGAGCGCGCGCTGGGAGTGGTCTGCATGGGCGGCTACAACACCTTTTGCGAGATCTTGTCGTTCAATAAGCGGGCGCTGGTGGTGCCGCGCACCGAGCCGCGAATGGAGCAGTACATCCGCGCCACGCGGGCCGCACAGCTGGGCCTGGTCAGCGTTCTTCTCGACGACGGCCGCCGCGAGGCCCAGGTCATGGCGACGGCCCTGCGCACGCTGCCGCAGCAATCCCCGCCCAGCGAAACGGTCGTACCGGGCCTGCTCGACGGCCGGGACAACGTGATCAAGCTCACCCGGCAGTGGCTGCGCCGGCGGCGGCGCGGCCTCAGCGTCGCGAGCATGGTCGCAAACTCCCGCGCCGCTTTGCGCTTCGGGCGCTAGCCGGGCGACCCGGGACCGGGCATGTGCTTGACGACCTGCGGGTCGGCTCTCTAACGTCGAGCCATGCCTGGGATCTCTCCCGCCAAGGACCCCTCTCATATGTCACCCTGCGTCGCGGTCGTGTTGAAGGGGTATCCTCGCCTGTCGGAAACCTTCATCGCCCAGGAAATTCGGGCCCTGGAGCAGGGCGGCTTGAATCTGCGGATCTATTCGCTGCGGCACCCCACCGATCCCGCTACTCATCCGGTCCATCGCGAGATCTTCTCGCCGGTGAGCTATCTCCCGGAGTACTTGCACCAGGAGCCCCTTCGGGTGTACCGCGCCTGGCGCAGGGCCCGCCGTCTGCCCCACTACCAGCAAGCCTTCTGGACCTGGCTCGGGGATTTGCGCCGGGATTTCACGCGCAACCGGGTGCGGCGGTTCGGCCAGGCTTGTGTCCTGGCCGCAGAGTTGCCGGCCGACGCCACCCGGCTGCACGCGCATTTCTTGCACACGCCGGCCTCGGTCGCCCGTTATGCCGGCTTGATGACCGGTCTGCCGTGGTCCTGTTCGGCCCATGCCAAGGACATCTGGACCACGCCCGCCTGGGAGAAACGGGAAAAGCTCGCGGAACTCGACTGGCTGGTCACCTGTACCGCGGTCGGACGCGACCACTTGGCCGAGCTGGCGCCTGATCCGGGCCGGGTCCGCCTGATCTACCATGGCCTGGATTTCGACCGCTGGCCGCGGCCGCCGGAACTGCGCCCCGCCCGGGACGGGTCACTGCCGGACGATCCGGTGGTTCTGCTCTCGGTCGGCAGGGCGGTCGAGAAGAAGGGCTATGAGGACCTTTTGGCAGCGCTTGCGCTTCTGCCCGCGCCGCTTCATTGGCGCCTGATACACATCGGTGGCGGCACATTGGCCCCGCGCCTGCGCGAGCGGGCCGAGGCCCTCGGTTTGGCCCCGCGCCTGACCTGGCTCGGCGCCCAGCCGCAGGAGGCCGTGCTCCGCAACTACCGCAGCGCGGATCTTTTCGTCCTGGCCAGTCGCGTGGCCGCGGACGGCGACCGCGACGGCCTGCCCAACGTCCTGATGGAGGCCCAGAGCCAGGGCTTGGCTTGCCTCGCCACGCGTGTTTCGGCAATACCCGAGCTGATCGAAGACGGGGTCAACGGCGTGCTCGCCGAGGCCGGCGACCCGGTGGCGCTCGCCGCCGCCCTGGACCACTTGATCCGGAACCCGGCGACCCGCGCCGCCTTGGGCGCGGCCGGCACGATACGGGTCCGCGAGCGCTTTTCCATGGCCGGGGGCATCGCGGTCTTGGCCGAGCGCCTCGCCTCGACCGTACCGCCCCAAGCCACGCTCTAGGTAAGATCATGCGCGTGGCCTTTTACGCACCGATGAAACCACCCGACCATCCGGTACCCTCAGGCGACCGGCGCATGGCGGGCCTGCTGATGGAGGCGCTGTCGCTGGCCGGCCATGAGGTCGAGCTGTCCAGCCGGCTGAGAAGCCGCGACGGCACCGGTGACCCCCTGCGCCAAGCGCGCCTCGAGTCGCTAGGCGCCGCGTTGGGGCGTCGCCTCCTGCGACGCATCGAAACACGGCCGGCAAGTGAGCGCCCCGCTGCGTGGCTGACCTACCATCTCTATTACAAGGCCCCCGACTGGATCGGTCCGGCGGTCTGCGAGGCGCTCGCGATCCCCTATCTCGTGGCCGAGGCCTCGGTGGCGGCCAAACGGGCCGGCGGCCCCTGGGACCGGGGCCACCGGGCCACCCTGGCCGCCCTGGAGCAGGCCGCCGCGGTCATCGCATTCAATCCCGCGGACAGCGAATGCCTGCCGGACCCTCATCGGATCCGCGGGCTCAAGCCTTTCCTGGATCCGACACCGTATCGAACCGCGGCAGCCGGAAGACACCAGCACCGCGCCGCTCTGGCGGCCCGCCTGGGCATGGACCCCGAGCAACCCTGGCTCGCAGCGGTCGCCATGATGCGGCCGGGGGACAAGCTCGCGTCCTACCGTCTGTTGGCCCGCGCGTTGAACGACCTGAGAGATGCGCCCTGGCAGTTGGTGATCGCCGGCGACGGTCCCGCGCGCGATCAGGTGACAGCGGCTTTTGCCGCGATCGGAGGCGACAGGGTCCGCTATCCCGGTGAAATGACCTTGCGAGCCCTGCCGCCGCTCTACGCGGCCTGCGATCTGCTGGTCTGGCCTGCGGTCAACGAGGCGTACGGCATGGCGCTGCTCGAGGCCCAGGCGAGCGGTCTTCCGGTCGTCGCCGGGGCGAGCGGCGCCGTATCGGAGATCGTGCGTCACGACGTGACGGGCCTGCTGGCCGCAGCCGGCGAAGCCGACGCTTTCGCGGCCGCCTTGCTCGGCCTTCTCGGGGATCGGGCGCGCCGGCGCCGCATGGCCGCGGCGGCGCTGGAGGTGGTCGGAGCGGAGCACGGACTCGCGGCCACGGCGAGGAGGCTGGACGCGATCCTTGCCGAGGCGGTGGCGCCGGCATGACATCGCGCCCCGTCCCGCTGGTCGTGCTGCGCCACGGCCCGACCGATTGGAACGCCGAAAGGCGTATTCAAGGTCGCGGCGACCGACCGCTGAGCGAGGCCGGGCGGGCGGCGGTGCGGCGTTGGAGCCTGCCGGTCGAGTGCTCCGGCTACGACTGGATCACGAGTCCGCTGCTCCGCGCAAGAGAGACCGCGGCCCTGATGGGCCATGACGACGCGGTGATCGAGGCGGCGCTCATCGAGACCGACTGGGGCCAGTGGGAGGGACGGACCTTGGGCGAGCTGCACGATCGCTACGGGGCGGAAATGGTCGAAATGGAGGCCCGGGGCCTCGATTTCCGGCCGCCTGGCGGGGAAAGTCCGCGCGACGTACAGGCCCGTCTGGCGCCCTGGCTTACCCGCGTTGCGGCCGGCGGGCGGCCGTGCGTGGCGGTCTGCCACAAGGGGGTGGTTCGCGCCCTCGCCGCGCTGGCCAGCGGTTGGGACATGACCGGGCCGCCGCCCGAAAAGCTGCGCGACGCCACGGCCCACCGTTTCGTGGTGGACACCGGCGGCACACCGGTCGTCGGCCGGCTGAACCTTCCTCTCGTGTCATGACCCAATCCGCCGACATCCTGTTCTACGTCCAGCACCTGCTCGGCATCGGCCACCTGCGGCGTGCCGCCCTGATCGCCAAGACCGTGGACCGGGCCGGGGTGTCTGTGGTCTTTGTCTCCGGCGGCATGCCGGTACCGGGGCTGGACATCGGCGGTGCGGCCTTCGTGCAACTGCCGCCCCTGCGCACGGCCGACCAGTATTTCTCGACCCTGGTCGACGCCGCAGGCCGCCCGATCGACGACGCGTGGCGCAACGCGCGGCGCGACCGTCTGCTGGCGCTGCTCGAGGCGGTACGGCCCCGGATCCTGCTCACGGAGATGTTCCCCTTCGGCCGCCGTCAGCTGCGCTTCGAGCTGATCCCCTTGCTCGAGGCCGCAGGAACCCGCAGGCCGAGGCCCCTGGTCGTGTCTTCGGTACGCGATGTCATCAACCGGCCGGGCAAGCCCGGCAAGGCCGACTGGATCGTCGAAACGTTACGGCGCCATTTCGACCGGGCCCTGGTGCACGGCGACCCGTCCTTCCTGACCCTCGAGGCCAGCTTTCCCGAAGCCGCGCAGATCGCCGATATGCTCGACTACACGGGCTATGTGGTGAACCCGCCCCCGGAGTCGACGGGCGCAGCCGGCGAGGGCGCCGGCGAAGTGCTGGTCTCGACCGGTGGTGGCGCGGTCGCCGAAGCCATGATCGACGCTGTGCTGGCCGCGCGGCCCCTGACCCCGCTCGAGACCCGCACCTGGCGGATACTCGCCGGTCACAACCTTCCCGAGGCGACCTTTGGCGCCTACCGAAAGCGGGCCGGGGACGGCGTGATCCTCGAGCGCGCGCGGCCCGATTTTCTCGACCTTCTGGCCCGCGCGGAGCTTTCGATCAGCCAGGCCGGCTACAACACTGTCATGGAAGTCCTGGCCGCCGGTACGCCGGCCGTCGTGGTGCCCTTCGCCGGTGGTGCCGAGACCGAGCAGTCCCTGCGCGCCGGCCTGCTGGCGGAGCGCGGGCTGCTCACTGTGGTCGAGGAGGCGGAGCTGGACGGTCCCACCCTGGCCGCGGGCATCGACCGGGCCCTGGCACGGAGCGGCGCGACGCGCCCCTCGGTCGCCCTGGCAACAGACGGGGCCGCGAGGGCGGCAGACATGCTCGCCCGCATGCTTGCTATAGTGGCCGCGTGACGAGTTGGCGCGAATTCGAGCAGGAATTGGATGCCTGGGCCGAGGCCGGGTCGAGTGCGACCTTTTGGTGGCGCGACGACGACGCGGTCGAGCCCACGGCGGCCCTGGACCGTCTGTTGGCCCTTGCCGCCGCCCAAGAGGTTCCCGTCGCGACGGCCGTCGTTCCGGGCCGCAGCTGTATCGCGCTGGGCCGCCGCCTCGCCGCGGCAGCCGACATAGCGATCCCGCTTCAGCACGGCTATCTCCACCGCAACCATGCGCCCGCCGGCGAAAAGAAGGCGGAACTCGGGGACCACCGGCCCAGCGCACAAGTCTGCGAAGAATTGATGCGCGGCGCCGCGCGGATGGCGGCGATTCTCGGACCCGGGGCCCTGCCGGTGCTGGTGCCGCCCTGGAACCGGATCGCGCCCGAGCTGGTTCCGATGCTGCCCGAACTCGGCCTGACCGGGCTCTCGACCTACGGCGCGCGCGCGGCATCCGCACCGGTCCCGGGCCTGACGCAGGTCAACACCCACGTCGACATTATGCGCTGGGACGCGCCGCGGGGCTTTCTGGGCGAATCCGAAGCGCTCGGTCTGTTTCGGGGTCATCTGGAGGCCCGGCGGCGCGCGGGCACCGGCCGCGCCGATGCGGATCCGTCGGAACCGACCGGCCTGCTGACCCATCACTTGGCCCACGACGAGCCTGCCTGGGAATTTCTCGAGCGCCTGCTGCCCGTGCTGACCCGGCATCCCGCCGCCAGTGCGATACCCGTTTTCGACGTTTTCAACACTATGCCGAGCAGCGTCAGCGAGGGGTCGACTTGAGGGTCTTTCGCTATCCTGGCCGGACCCTGGCCGGCGACTATATTCGCTCGGTCGCCGGAATGTCCCTTGGCTTCGGGGTGCTGTTGTCTGTCCCTCCGACACCTGCCATCATCATGGTCTTCGGCGGCGTCGCCGGCGTTTTTTCGCTGTTCGGCTTGCGGACGGTGCAGCGCCACGTCACCAAGGTCGCGGTGACGGATGCCGAGATCTGCAACGTCGGTTTCAGGACGAGCGCACTGTGCTGGGGGGATCTGGGACAGATTAAACTGCGCTATTATGGTACCAAGCGCCAAGAGCGCGGAGAGGGCGGGTTCATGCAATTGACGCTGAAGGGCGGAGGACGGTCCATGACCTACGACTCCGGAATCGAGGGGTTCAAATACATCGCCTGGCGGGCGGCCAAGGCGGCGCGCGACAACGACCTGTCGGTCGACCCGGCCTCGGCCGGCAACCTGCTCGCCCTTGGCCTCGACGCCGACGGCGAGGCCCCGCCGCCCAAGATCTAGACCGCGCGCCGGGCCATTTGGGGGAGGGAAGTTTGTCGGACTTGTTGCGGGTCAAGGATTTGAAGGTCGCTTTCGAACTGCCCGAAGGCCGGCTCGAGGCCGTGCGCGGCATCTCCTTTCGGGTAGCGCCCGGCGGCACGGTCGCCTTGGTCGGCGAGTCCGGCTCCGGCAAATCCGTGGTCAGCCATGCCAAAACCGGCATTCTGCCATAGCCAGCCACCATCGAGAGCGGAGACATTCTCTTCGCCGATCCGGCGCAGGACGGGCAGGTCACGAACATCGCCCGCCTGGACCCCAACAGCAAAGACATGCGTGCAATCCGCGGCGGCCGCATATCGATCATATTCCAGGAGCCCATGACGTCGCTATCGCCGGTCCATACCGTGGGCGACCAGATCGGCGAGGCGTTGCACCTGCATCGGCGAATCGGCAAGCCAGAGGGCCGCGAGATCACCACGGAAATGCTTCGCCTGGTCGGCTTTCCGGACCCGGCGAGAGCGCTCGGGACGTATCCCTTTGAGCTGTCCGGCGGGCTGCGCCAGCGGGCCATGATCGCGATGGCCCTGGTCTGCCGGCCGGCCCTGTTGATCGCCGACGAGCCGACCACGGCGCTCGACGTCACGATACAGGCCTTGATCCTGAAGCTTCTGAAGGACCTACAGGCCGAGCTGGGCATGGCGGTCCTGATCATCACCCACGACCTCGGGGTGGTCGCGAACACGGCCGAGGAGGTGGTCGTTATGTACCACGGCGAGGTGATGGAGCGGGGCAGCCTGGAGGACATCTTCCGGCGCGCCCGGCACCCCTATCTAACGGCACTGCTGCATGCCGTGCCGCGCTTCGACATGGCGCCCGGCGAGCGCCTCAAACCGATCCGCGAAATCAAGCACGAGCCGGGGGGCCGACTGCTCGCGGCCAAGGATCCCTGGCCCGAGGGCGCCGATGCCGCGGGCCCTTTGCTCGACGTGCGGGATCTCTCCAAGAGTTTTGCGATTCGCAAGAGCGGTCTTTTTGCCTCGCGGGCCGGCGGGCAGGTGCCGGCGGTCGACGACGTGGGCTTTTCGATCAAACGGGGCGAGTGCCTGGGCTTGGTCGGCGAGAGCGGCTGCGGCAAGACCACTTTGTCCAAGATGATCATGCGCGCCCTGACACCGGACGCCGGCAGCATCGCATTCAACGACCACGGCACGCGCCGCGATCTTTTGACGCTCGAGGGCGGAGACCTCAAGCGGATCCGCAGGCGCATCCAGTTCATCTTCCAAGACCCCTTCGGCTCGCTCAATCCTCGGATGACGGTCTTGGACATCCTCAGCGAGCCGCTGGTCATTCACGACATCGGAGATGCGCAGAGCCGGGCGGAAACGGTCAAGGAACTGATGCGCGTGGTCGGCCTCGATATTCGTCACCTGAAACGCTATCCGCACAGCTTCTCGGGTGGTCAGCGCCAGCGTATCGGAATCGCCCGCGCACTCGCCCTCAGGCCGGATCTCCTGATCTGCGACGAGCCGGTTTCGGCGCTGGACGTTTCGATCCAGGCCCAGATCCTGAACCTTCTCAAGGATCTCAAGGACGAGCTCGGCCTGACCTATCTCTTCGTCAGCCACAACCTGGCGGTGGTCGATTACATCGCCGACCGCATTGCCGTGATGTGCCGGGGGCGGCTTGTCGAGGTGGCGCCGCGAGAGGTGCTCTTCCGCGAGCCGGCGCACCCCTATACCAAGGCACTGGTCTCGGCTGTGCCCGAACCCAGCCTCGACCACCGCCTCGATCTGACCGCCCTGATGGAAGGACGCGCCTCGGACCCCGCGGCCTGGCCCGAGCCTTTTACGGTCAATGGAGCGGCCCGGCTGCAGTTGGTCGACCTGGGCGAGGGACATTTCGTGCGCGCCGACCCGGCCGCCGGAGACCCGAGGGCGGCGTCGTGACGCCCCGCCGCACCGGCAGCAAGTCTTAGGACGGCCCGAGATGCTCGCCTATACCGCCCGCCGAATCCTGATCATGGTGCCGACCCTCTTGGCGATCAGCCTGATCATTTTCGTCATTATCCAGATGCCGCCCGGCGACTACCTGGAGACCTACATTACCGAACTGCAGAGCCAGGGCGAAGCGGTCGACCCGGAGAAGATCGAGGCGTTGCGCCGGCAGTATGGCCTCGACCGTCCGCTCTACGAGCAGTACTTCCTCTGGGTCCTGGGCCTGCTGCAGGGCGAAATGGGGTATTCCTTCGAGCACCAGCTGCCGGTCAACGACGTCGTCGGCGACCGCCTGTGGCTGAGCTTCCTGGTCGCGTTCAGCACGATCCTGTTCACCTACGCCGTATCTTTCCCGATCGGGATCTACTCGGCCATCCGGCAATACAGCTTCGGCGATTACGCCTTCAGCCTGCTCGGGTTCCTCGGCCTGGCCACGCCGAACTTCCTACTGGCCCTGGTCCTGCTCTACCTCGCGAACGTCTACTTCGGCACGTCGATCGGCGGTCTGATGGACGAAGCGTTCATCGACCAGCCCTGGAGCTGGGCAAAGTTCCTCTCCGTGCTCGAGCACCTATGGGTTCCGGTCGTCGTGATCGGCACCTCCGGCACCGCGGGCATGATCCGCCGCCTGCGCGCCAACCTTCTGGACGAGTTGCAGCGCCAGTACGTCATGACCGGCCGTGCCAAGGGCCTGCCGCCCGGGCGGCTGCTGCTCAAGTACCCCCTGCGCATGGCCCTGAACCCCTTCATCGCCGATATCGGCAGCCTGCTGCCGCAGGTGGTCTCGGGTGCGGCCATCGTGTCGATCGTTCTCAACCTGCCGACCACGGGACCGATGCTGATCGAGGCGCTGAGAAGCCAGGACATGTACCTGGCCGGCTCGTTCCTAATGTTCCTGGCCCTGCTTACCGTGATCGGCGTGTTCCTTTCCGACCTGCTGCTCGCCGTGCTCGACCCGCGCATTCGGCTCGAGGGAGGGGCGACCAAATGAACGATCGCGCCAAGGCCGGTTCGCCGGTAGAGCATTACGTCAATCCGGCGCCCTTCGACCCGCACCGGATCGAGCGGATGACGCCCGAGATGGAGCGCTACTACATGGCGCCGCAGTGGCGCCTGGTGTGGTGGAAGTTCCGCCGCCACAGGCTCGCGGTGGCCTCGGGTCTGGTTCTGCTCGTCATGTACGTTTCGATCCTCGTGAGCGAGGTTCTGGCGCCCTACAACCTGCACAGCCGCCACATGGGCTTCATCTACGCCCCGCCGCAAAGCCTGCACCTGTTCCACGACGGCCGCTTCGTCGGACCCTTCGTCTACGGATTCGAGTCCCGGCTCAACATGGAGACCCTTAAGCGCGAGTACGAGCCCGATCCGAAACGGATCCAGCGCGTCAGGTTTTTCTGCCAGGGCGACGAGTATCGCTTCTGGGGTTTCTTTACCGGGCGGTTCCATCTGATCTGTGCGGCCGAAGGCGGCACGCTCTTCCTGCTCGGCACGGATCGCCTCGGGCGTGACATGTTGAGCCGCATCCTCTATGGCGCGCGCATCTCGCTTACGGTCGGGCTGTTCGGAATCTCGATCAGCTTCCTCCTAGGCATCACGATCGGCGGCCTGGCGGGCTACTACGGCGGCTGGGTCGACAACCTCATCCAGCGCTTCATCGAGGTCGTCCGCTCGTTTCCGGAGATCCCCTTGTGGTTGGCGCTCTCGGCGATCCTGCCGGTGACCTGGAGCCCGCTCCTGGTCTACTTCGGCATCACCATCATTCTCGGCCTGCTCGATTGGCCGGGCCTGGCCCGCGCGGTCCGCTCGAAGCTGCTGGCGCTGCGCGAAGAGGACTTCACGACGGCGGCGCAGCTGATGGGCGCCTCGCCCGGCCGGATCATCGCCCGCCACCTGCTGCCGAGCTTCGCCAGCCATCTGATCGCCTCGGCGACCCTTTCCATACCGTCTATGATCCTGGGCGAAACCGCGCTTTCGTTCCTCGGCCTGGGCTTGCGACCGCCGATCACCTCCTGGGGCGTGTTGCTCAACGAAGCGCAGAACATCAACGTCGTCGCGATCTACCCCTGGCTCATGCTGCCGGTTCTGCCGGTGATCCTCGTCGTGCTCGCCTTCAACTTCCTGGGCGACGGTCTGCGCGACGCGGCCGATCCTTACAAATAGGAACCGGCTTCACGACGCCAGGACGACGAGGTCGACCGGCTCTGCGAGGCCCGCCACGGTCGTTCCCGGCAAGTTGCGCAGGACCGACGACGGCTCGAAGCCCTGCGCCAGAGCCCGTTCATAGGTGCCGAGGTCCGTGACGGCGGCGACGCTCAGAACCTTGTTGTGCTCCTCAAATTTCGCCGAACGGTTCACCGCGTCCCCGATCACGGTGTACTCCAGACGGGTCTCGTCCCCGACCGCGCCGAAGAGGACGGGACCGGTGGCGACCGAGCCGTTGACCCGCGGACAGGCCTGGCCTTCGGCCTCGCAGGCCTCCCGCCACCGTTGGGCCGCGGCGACCGCCTCGTCGAGCGCGCGCAGTGCATCGGCGGCATAAGTGTCGGACGGCGCCGCGGCCCCGAAGGTCGCCATGATGCCGTCGCCCAGGAACTTGTCGATGCTGCCGCCGTGCTTGTGGACGATCGGCACCATGCGCGCCTGGTACTCGGACAGCAGCCCCATCGCCTTGGCCGGGGTCGTTCCGGCCACGAAGCGGGTGAAGCCGCGCATGTCGAGGTAGAGCACCGCGGCGTCGCGCACCTCGCCCGTACCGGCGTGGATCTCCTGCTCCGAGGCCTTGATTCTGGCGGCGATCTCGGGCGCGAAGAACCGCGAGAGGTCCCGGGCCGCCGTCTGCTCGGCGACCGCCCGGACCAAGAGGTTCTTCGCGCGCACCAGCGCCAGTGCAATGGCGCCGGTGACCATCAGGATCGAGAAGATCTTTTCGACCTCGGCGCCGATCAGGACGGCGTTTGACGTCATGTAGGTGACGTAGTCGCGGGTGATCATCATGTTGTCCGGATCGCCGAAGACCACGTAGAGCACCATGAGGATCCAGCCGGCCACCGCGACCAACCCTGCCAAGACGACGAAGCGTGCCTCGAAACGCAGCGCCCGCAGGGCGATGAAGATGAACACCCAAAGAACCGTCGGCGCCTTCAAATAGAACGAAGCCGGTTGCATGTACTGAAGGTGAAAGCTCCAGATCAGGCCCATAAGGAGCATCATGTCGAAGACGACCGAGAGCCTCAGCGACCAGTCGGGCAGCCGGCCGCGATGGGCCCAGACGAGCCGTATCAGGGTGAGCACCAGATAGGTCGCGAGCGCCCAGGGCACGGGCGCGAACTCCGCATCCTCGCTGAATGTCTTCGGGGCGGCGAAGTAAAGGCTTCCGATCAGCACCAGAACGCCGAGCTGAAACCAGCCGATCAGTATCTCGCTGCGGTCCTGCTGATCGCGTATGGCCGAGCGGACGCGCTCCGGCAACGCGCCGCCGTCTGCGCCGAAAAAGATCCACTTCAACATGGTGTTACCGTCGATATCGGTCAGAGTTCGGGCGCCCATCATAGGGCATCGTTCGGGCGGCCGTCTTCAGAATGGCGTGAGCGGCTGTTACCGACTTCTCTTGACCAGCCAGAGGCTGCTCTCGAACGCCCCTTGGGGGAGCGGCAGGACCCCAACGACGGAACGCTCCAGGTCTTGGGCCATCCGTGTCGCGACGTAGCGGCTGGCGAACCGCACCTCCCAGCCGCCGCCGAGGAGCAGCGTCAGCACTCCGAGCTGCTCGTTGTAGCCCCGCCAATCCCAGTCGGCCGGATAGTCGTCCGGCAGGAATATGTCGTGGACATGAACCCATACGCCGTCGGCAAGGGCCGGAAGGACCCGGCCCAGAACAAAATCCACGTCGCTGCCCGGCATCAGGATGTGGCTCGAGTCGATCATCAGGATGTCCCCGGACCCGAGGTCCCGGAACGGTGCCGGGCCGACGGACTGCAAGGTCTGGCGTCTCAGCTCCATGGGGAGGGCGTCCAGTTGGGCGCGGGGCGCCGGATCGATCGCCGTGATCCGCGTATCGAGCCCGCCGTCGGCCACCGCCCGGGCCAGGAACCGCGTCGAGTGGCCGGAGCCCACCTCGACGACTCGCTTGGGTTTCAGGGTTCGCACGAAGGCGTAGGCGACCGCCGCATCGAGCCGTGGGAACCAGGTTTGGGACCAGCGCGGCGCCGGTGGCGGCTCGTCGCCGATGCGCCGAAGGTCGGGGGCGAAGGAGTCCAAGCTCGAGAGGGTCTGGGCAAACCTGCTTCGACAGGACTCGAAAAGCGTCTCGGCGGCCGGGTAGGGTTGGCGCGACCCGGGGCCGGGCAGTGTCGCCGCATAGCGATAGGGCAGGAAAAATCCGCGCGGCGCGAAGCCCAGCACCGTGCGCAGGCCGAGCCCGGCGCGACGGCGCCACGCCCGGCCCGGAAACCGTGCCGTCACGGTCGGAGAACCATGCCCTCGCGCGCGACCACGGTTCCGGGGCGCTCGCGCTCGGCCTGCTCGGCGACGCGATCCATGAAATCGTCGTCGTGGCCCGGATCGTGATGGAAGACCACCAGCTGCTTCACACCCGCGAGGTCGCAGAGCCGCACACCTTCCTGCCAGGTGGAGTGGCCCCAGGACACGTACCGGGGGAATTCCTCCTCGGTATAGGTCGAGTCGTAGATCATCATGTCTGCCCGGTCGATCAGGTTCAATATGCTCTCGTCCGGCCGGCCCTTCGTATGTTCCGTGTCTGTTATGTAGCAGATCGCCCGGCCACCGTATTCCAGCCGGTAGCCAGTTGCCTTGTTCGGGTGGTTCAGGGGTGCCGTCCGGATCTTGATGTCCGGATGCGGCTCGATGGCCTCACCGGCGGTGAAGTCGTGGAACGAGACATTGGCGGCGAATATCTGAAGCGGCACGGGGAACAGCGGCGCGGCCATGAACTTCCCCAGCGCCTCGTGCAGCGTGAGCTCCGGCAGGAGGTGGCCGGCCCAGATCTTGAGGCGGTTTTGGGGGTTGAACAGGGGAGCGAAGAAGGGCAGGCCATTGATATGGTCGAAGTGGGTGTGGGTCAGGAAGAGGTCGCCCTTGACTTGGCCGTCCTTGGCCAGGGAATCGCCCAGGCCGCGAAGTCCGGTCCCGGCGTCGAGGATCAGCACCTCCTCGCCACAGCGCACCTCCAAGCAGGACGTGTTGCCGCCGTAACGCTGATATTGGTCCCCGGGACAGGCTATCGAGCCGCGCACCCCCCAGAACTCGACGGAAAAGTCGCTTTGATCTCCCAATCGCTTTACGGTCCACGTCGTCTCGAAAGCCCGGCTATAGATGTACGCCACCTCCCGCGTTCGCCCAAATGAAAAGTGCGGCGTGCCGGCTGGAACCGCGCATCGCCGGGCGCTTGCCGCCCGGGGGCCGCTCGGCGAGACTGCGGAGCACGGCGCCAGGGATTCGCAAGGGGCATGACGGTCGGCCACACCAACTGGACCAGGGTCGTATTCGGCCTCTGCCTAGCGTTCCTCGCGGCCTACCAGCTTTTCAAGCTGCCGCCGGTCCTTCCGGTGTTGCTGGAAACCTTCCGTTATGACCGGGTCATGGCCGGGGGGTTCATGTCGGTTTACGCGATTGCGGGACTGGGTCTTTCCGTCTTGCTTGCCCGGACTCTCGAGCGCCAAGGCGCGGCGCGACCGGTCCTTTCAGCGCTGGTGCTCATGGTCGCGGGGAATATCCTGGTCCTGATCTGGCCCGGCCACGGTCTTCTGGTGTTGGGCGCCCGCGCCCTTGAGGGCGTCGCCTTCGCCGTGCTGGCCATCGCCGGTCCGACACTGGCGAACACGGGCGCGAGCCAGCGCCACCTGCCTCTGGTCATAGGCTTGACCGCCACTTGGATCCCCGTGGGACAGCTGAGCGCCAGCCTGATCGCCAGCCTGATCGTACCGGTCAGCGCGGCCTTTGAGGCATGGCGGACGCTCTGGATCGTGGCCGTGGCACTCTCGATCCTGATGGGCTTCTGGACGGTTCGGCTGCACAGGAGCGGCCGGGTCGATCTTGGTCCCGGATTGCCGACCGGCGCGACTCCGGCCGCCATCCGGCCATTGTCCCGCCGCGCCCGGATCGACCTCCTCCTCGCCGCCACGATATTCATGTTCTGGTCGAGCCAGTACTTCGCCTACATGACCTGGCTGCCCCAGTATCTGGTCGAGGTGCACGGGCTGCCGGTCGCCTGGGCGCTTGCCGGTTATATGCTCCCGGTCGCGGTTCTGATGCTCTTCAACGTGATCACCGGGGGCCTGCTCCGCGCCGGCGTTCCTCTCGGGCCTTTGATGGCGGCAGCCCTGGCCCTGCAGGCCGCCGTGTGGGGACTGCACCCGGCCCTTGGCGGCGGTTGGGTCGGAATCGCGCTGCTGGTCGTCTATGGGGTCGGGGCCGGCATCACGCCGACGTGCCTGTTCGCGCTACCCAGCGCCATAGCGGGACCGGGGCGCGCGGCCACGGCCTTCGGTGTTCTGATGACCGGCCGCAACATCGGCGTACTTATCGGCCCGGTGCTGCTGGCCCAGGCCTTCGAGCTGGCCGGCTCATGGGAGGTCTCGGCGCCGATTTTCGGGAGCCTGACGGGCCTCGCCGTCGCGATCGGCCTGCTGCTGGCGCTGCGCCTGCCGCGGTCTTGAACCGGCCGGACGCTAGGGTACGAGCCGGTAGCCGCCGGGTTCCGTCACCAGGATCACGGCATTTGAGGGATCGGTTTCGATCTTTTGGCGCAACCGGTAGACATGGGTTTCCAAGGTGTGGGTGGTCACCCCGGCATTGTAGCCCCAGACCTCGCCCAGGAGGGTTTCGCGTCCGACCACGAGATGGCCGCTGCGGTACAGGTACTTGAGGATCGCGGTTTCCTTCTCGGTCAGGCGTACCTTCTTCTTGGTCTCGCCATGGATCAGCATCTTGGCGCTGGGCCGGAAGGTGTAGGGACCGATGGTGAAGATCGCGTCCTCGCTCTGCTCGTGCTGGCGCAGCTGGGCGCGCAGCCGGGCGAGCAACACACCCAGGCGAAACGGCTTGGTGACGTAGTCGTTGGCCCCGGCATCGAGGCCCAGAATGGTATCCGCGTCCGATTCGGCCGCCGTCAACATGATGACCGGGGACTTGACGCCACCGCGGCGCATCAGCCGGCAGACTTCGCGGCCATCCATGTCCGGCAGGCCGACATCGAGCAGAATGGCGTCGAAGTACTCCGCCTTGGCGAGATCCAGGGCGCGCCCGCCGTTGTCCGCCTCGACCGTCATGAATTCCTCGTGAAGCCGCAGCTGTTCGCTCAGGGATTCGCGCAGCGCGTCGTCGTCATCCACCAGCAGGATCTTCTTGCCGGTGACGCCGGCCAAGGCGCGGCCGCCGCTCATACCCTCACCTGGCCCGGGGCGCGGCGCGTCCGCGGGCGCGGGGTCCCCGGGCATCGCTCATGCCCGACACATCCTGTCAAATTCAAACCCGGGTCCTCTCTGAAGCTGGCCTGCCTCACGTGTTAACATTCCGCCCGATCCTCAGATAACATCGGCGGCTGGCCGGTTCAAGCGGCGGGCGCGATCAGGGGTCCGTGAGCACCAGGTTCGACGCTGCCGCAAACAGGCTGTGATTTCTCTCCCCCAGGGCGTCGATCGCCGTGAAGTGGTTTCGCCCGGGCAGCTCGATGACCGCCGCCGCCAGGCCCGCGTTCTGCCAGGCCGCGAGGTATTCCGCTTGTTGGCGCTGAAATTCCTCGGTTTCTTCGGACCCGACAGCCAAAATCAAAGGCACGGCGCGGGCCGGCGGGTGGTGCAGCGGCGTCATGCGGGCCGCCGTCTCCCCATCGAGGTCGAGGACCGCCTGGTGGTAGCTGAGCCGGATCGGCTCCATGTCGTAGACCCCCGAGACCGAGCAACCGCCCTTCACCAGGTCCCCGGGCAGACCGGGCCCGACCGCCGGATCGGCCTGCCAGTCCGTCGCCAGCGCCATGGCGGTCAGGTGCCCGCCGGCCGAATGGCCGGCCAGGTAGAGGCGCCCGGGATCGACGCCGTAGTCCACCGCATTCCGGTAAAGCCATGCCAGGGCGCAGCGAACCTGGCGCAGAATTTCAGCGACTCCCACCTGGGGCGCCAAGTCGTAGTTGAGCGACGCGAATGCGATGCCCTGCTCAAGATAGGGCGGCGCAAGATAGCTGAAGTCGGACTTGTCGAGGGACTGCCAGTAGCCACCGTGAATGAACGCGAGCAGGGGACTTCCGGGGCTCCCCTCGGGCGCGAAAAGGTCGAGCCTCTGGCCGGCGCTCGGCCCGTACGCGAGGTCGACATGGCCGCCGAGCTGTCGGCGCACCTCGGCGCTGTCCTCGGCCCAGCGTGCGAA
>CAMYMY010000025.1 GCA_947259625.1 uncultured Kiloniellales bacterium
TCGAGAACATCGAGGCGCAGCGCGGCGCGCTCGACGCCGCCGGCTACGCCTACTAGACCGATACCTACAGCGAGGTCGTCGTCCACCAGATGACCTCGAATCTCGACCAGCAGAAGACGCCGCAGGAGGCCGTGGCCGCGACGCTCAAGCGCCTCGAGGGCGCCTTCGCGCTCGCCATCGTCTTCGCCGGGCGCCACGACCTGATGGTGGGCGCCCGGCGCGGCAGCCCGCTGGCCGTGGGCTATGGCGAGGGCGAGATGTACCTGGGCTCCGACGCGATTGCGCTGGCGCCGCTGACCAGCCGCATCTGCTACCTGGAGGAGGGCGACTGGGTCGAGCTGACGGGCGAGGGCGCGGTGGTGCACGACACCGCGGATACGGTGGTTCAACGCGAGGTCCGGCAGACCGCGCATTCCGGCGCGCTGATCGGCAAGGGCCAGTACCGACACTTCATGCAGAAGGAGATCTTCGAGCAGCCGGCGGTGATCGGCGACACGCTGCACGCCCACATCCACCCGGCCCTTTGGACCGTCGAGCTGCCCGACCTGCCGTTCGATTTGGCCGCCCTGCCGCGCATCACGATCAGCGCCTGCGGCACGGCTTACTATGCCGGCATGGTCGCGAAGTACTGGTTCGAGCAGATCGCCCGCCAGCCGGTCGAGCTCGACATCGCCTCGGAGTTCCGATATCGCGAGGCGCCGCTGCCCGAGGGCGGCATCGGGCTGTTTATCTCCCAGTCGGGCGAGACCGCGGATACCTTGGCCGCGCTCCGCTACGCCAAGGCCCAGGGCCAGAAGGTGCTCTCCGTGGTCAACGTGCCGGAGAGCACGATCGCGCGCGAATCCGATGCCGTGCTGCGCACCCTGGCGGGCCCGGAAATCGGCGTCGCCTCGACCAAGGCCTTTACCACGCAGCTCACGGTGCTGGCCTGCCTGGCGATCGCCGCGGCGCGGGCGCGCGGCGCCATCGACCACGACCGCGAGGCTGAGTTGTCGGCCGCCCTGGTCGAGGTGCCGGCGCGCGCCGCCGAGGTGCTGAACCACGACGAGGCGATCGAGGCGATCAGCCACGAGCTGGCCGAGGCGCGCGACGTGCTCTATCTGGGCCGAGGCTCGACCTATCCGCTGGCGCTCGAGGGCGCGCTCAAGCTCAAGGAGATCAGCTACATCCACGCCGAGGGCTATGCCGCCGGCGAGATGAAGCACGGGCCGATCGCGTTGATCGACGAGATGGTGCCGGTCATCGTCTGCGCGCCCTCGGGCCCGCTGTTCGACAAGACCGCGTCCAACGTGCAGGAGGTGATCGCCCGCGGCGGCCGCGTGATCTTCATCTCGGACAAGCGCGGCATTGCGCGCCTCGGCGAGCAGGCCGCCTATACCATCGAGATCCCCGAGGTCGACCCTTTCGTCGCCCCCTTGCTCTACGCCATCCCGGTCCAGCTGCTCGCCTACCACACGGCGGTCATCAAGGGCACCGACGTCGACCAGCCACGCAACCTCGCCAAGGCGGTGACGGTGGAGTAGGGGGTGCCCCTAGCGCAGGGCGGAGACGTAATTGATCGGGGCGTGGTCGCTCAGCTCGCGCGGCAGGCCGCCGGCCAGCAGTGTCCCGAGGTCCCAGCGACGGCCCTCGAACGCGCTCGCCAGCAACTCGGTGACACCGCGGTGATGGGGCCTCCGGTCATGCACCCGCCCCAGCCGGTCGATGTTGTAGACCTCGCCCATGTGGCGGTAGCCGAGGCGCGCCGAGGGCACCCGGCAGATGACGTCCCGGTGATTGACGTAACGTGCGGCATATCCCGGCCGGCGACGCGTCGCGGCCTCGAAACTGCCGTCGGCCACGCGCGGCGAGCCGAAGGTGTAGAGGGCCGCGTCCGGCCGGAGGCTCGCCGCCAGGGTGGCCAGTGCCGCGCCCAGGCTGTGCCCGGTGAAAAACAGCGGCCCGGCGGTCCGCGCCAGGCCGGCCTCGACCTCCGGCCAGACCGCGTCCAGGGCCGCGGCGAAGCCGCGGTGCGCACTGCCGCCGCCGCGCCAGGGCGCCGGCAGCGCGTTCAGGTTGGTAGCCCAGGCGGCGACGTCGTCGGAGCCCCGGAAGGCGAGTGCCGCGAAATCCGGGCCCTCGGCCAGGTAGCCCTGCGTGCCGTTGCGGTCGAAAGGTTCGGCGATCAGTTTGAAGCCGACGCCGGACAGGCTGGGCTCGATCACCGTGGCGAAATCGCCATAGGCCAGGCGCGAGAACTCGGCGCACCAGGCCGCCGCCGAGCGCGGCTTGTGGCGCTGGAAAAAATCGCCTGCGGCGCCCGGATTCATCAGCGCCTCGAGGGACTTGTCGTAGGCGATGCCGGTGGCTTCCTCTCGGATCATGCCTGCCTCGCGGTGGTTCGGCTGCGCAACGCTAGCACATCGCGAATTCCAACCGAAAGGCACGATACGAGCCTTTCGCCGGGTGGGCCGTCGGCGCTATACTCGCTGCCAAATTCGAGACCACCCCAGACATAGTACCCCGGGCATACGCGGAGGAGTCCCCATGACCGCGCAAGCGCATGCAGTGGCCGGCAAAGGCGTCCCCAAGCTGGACGACATGAGCCTGTTCCGGCGCCAGTGTTATATCGACGGCGCCTGGGTCGACGCCGATAGCGGCGAGACCATCGAGGTGACCAACCCGGCCACGGGCGAGGTGCTCGGCACGATCCCCAAGCTGGGCGCCGGCGAGACGCGCCGCGCCATCGAGGCGGCCGAACGGGCCTGGCCGGCCTGGCGCGCCAAGACCGCCAAGGAGCGGGCCGCGGTGCTGCGCCGCTGGTTCGACCTGATGATCGAGAACCAGGAGGACCTTGCGGTCCTCATGACCCTCGAGCAGGGCAAGCCGCTGGCCGAATCCAGGGGCGAGATCGCCTACGGAGCCGGCTTCGTCGAGTGGTTCGCCGAGGAGGCGAAACGGGTCTATGGCGACACGATCCCCGCGCACCAGGCCGACAAGCGCATCGTCGTGATCAAGCAGCCGATCGGCGTGGTCGCCGCGATCACGCCCTGGAACTTCCCCAATGCCATGATCACCCGCAAATGCTCGCCGGCGCTGGCGGCCGGCTGCCCCGTCGTGATCAAGCCGGCGACCTACACGCCTTATTCAGCCCTGGCGCTGGCCGAGCTCGGAGAGCGCGCGGGCATCCCGGCCGGCGTGCTCAACATCGTGACCGGCGGCGCCAGGGAGATCGGCGGCGAGCTGACCGGCAACCCGATCGTGCGCAAGCTGTCCTTCACCGGATCGACCGAGATCGGCAAGCTCTTGATGGAGCAGTGCGCCGCCACGGTCAAGAAGGTGAGCATGGAGCTGGGCGGCAACGCGCCCTTCCTGGTGTTCGACGACGCCGACCTGGACGCCGCCGTCGAGGGCGCAATGATGTCCAAGTTCCGCAACACCGGACAGACCTGCGTCTGCGCCAACCGCATCCTGGTCCAGGACGGCGTCTACGACGCCTTCGCCGCCAAGCTGGCCGAGGCGGTCAAGGACCTCAAGGTCGGCTCCGGCCTCGAGGAGGGCGTAACGCAAGGACCGCTGATCGACGTGGCGGCGCTGGAGAAGGTCGAGGAGCACGTAAACGACGCCACCGACAAGGGCGCCAAGGTCGCCGTCGGCGGCGCGCGCCACGAGCGCGGCGGCACCTTCTACCAGCCAACGCTGCTGACCGACGTCACCACCGACATGAAGGTGACCCGCGAGGAGACCTTCGGCCCGGTCGCGCCGCTGTTCCGCTTCAAGACCGAGGAAGAGGGCATCGCCATGGCCAACGATACCGAGTTTGGTCTGGCCGCCTACTTCTATGCCCGCGACCTGGGCCGGGTCTGGCGGGTCGGCGAGGGACTGGAGACCGGCATCGTCGGCATCAACACGGGCATCATCTCGACCGAGGTCGCCCCCTTCGGCGGCGTCAAGGAATCCGGAGTCGGCCGCGAGGGCTCGCACTACGGCATCGACGAGTTCCTCGAGGTCAAATACCTCTGCATGGGCGGCATCTGACTCGACGACGGCGCAAGCTCGGATCCACGGAGACCATGTTTAGGCGACCTACCGCGCCATGATCTCGGTCGAGAACCTGGTCTTCGACTATCCGGGGCTGCGCGCGCTGCATGGCGTCGCCTTCGAGATCGGTGAGGGCAGCATCACCGCGCTGGTCGGCCCGAACGGCGCCGGCAAGACGACGCTGCTGCGCTGCATCGCCGCACTGGAGACGCCCGTGGCCGGCCGGATCTCGGTCGACGGGGTCGACGTTCACGAGGCCCCGCGCCAGTGCCACCGCCGCATGGGCTATCTGTCGGATTTCTTCGGGCTCTATAACGAGCTGACCGTCGAGCAGTGTCTGCGGCACCGGGCCGCCGCTCAGGACGTCCCGCCCGGCAAGCACGCCGCGCTTGTTTCGAGGGCGGTCGGGCGCACTGGCCTGGGCGACCGTCTCGGTCAAAAGGCCGGCGAGTTGTCGCGCGGCCTGCGCCAGCGCCTGGCGATCGCCCAGTCGATCCTGCACGAGCCCCCTGTCGTGCTGCTCGACGAGCCGGCCTCCGGGCTCGACCCCGAGGCGCGGGCGGAGCTGTCGCGGCTTTTCCTACGGCTTAGGGCGGAGGGCATGACCCTCGTCGTTTCGTCGCACATCCTGGCTGAGCTGGAGGACTATTCGACCCATATGATGATCCTGTGCGAGGGGCGCCTGGTCGAGCACCGCAGCATCGACGGGACCGAACGCGCGGACCGGCGGGTCACGGTGGTCGTCTGGCTGGCCGAACCCAGTGACCGGCTGCCGGCGATTGTGGAGGCGCTGCCCGACTGCGAGGTGATCTCAGCCGACGAGAGCGGGGCTAAGATCGTCTTACCCGCCCCGGCCCTGGAACGCCACCGCGCGCTCAAGCACCTGATGGACGAGGGGCTCGCCGTGGCTGCCTTCGAAGAGCTGCGGCCCGACCTTCAGGAGGCCTATCTGGCCCACTTGCGCGAAGAGCCGCGGCCATGAGCATCAATCCCGAGCTGCGGCGCAATTTCTGGCTGGAGCTGACTCCGCAGCGGCTGGTCGCCATGCCCGTCGTGCTGGGGTTGATCTTCACGCTGGTCCTGTTGGTATCCGGAGGCGGGGTCGAGGATCTGGTGGTGCCGGGGCAGCTGGCCTTCTACGCGTTGGTGCTGATCTGGGGCTGCCGCCGGGCGGTGGCCGGCATGGCCAACGAGGTGCAGGAAGGAACCTGGGACTGGCAGCGCATGTCGGCGATCGGGCCGTGGTCGATGGTCTGGGGCAAGTTGCTCGGCAGCACGGTCTTCGTGTGGTACGGCGCGGCGATCAGCCTGGCCGCGGTCGTTGCCGGCGGGCTCGAGGCCGGGCCGGCCAAGGACATCCTGCTGGAAGCCGCCGCAATGGTCGGCGCGGGTTTGCTCGGCCACACGGTCTCCCTTGCCGCCGCGCTGGCTTGGTTGCGCAAGATCCGGCCTGCCCGACGCGTACCGGTGACGCTCTGCCAGCTTCTTGGGCTCGCAGTCGGTTACAAGTTGTCTCCGGCGTCGACGGCCGAGGTCCTGGGCTTCAGTGCATGGTCGGCAAGTATCGACTGGTACGGCTTTCTGTTCGACGGCAGGACCTTCCTGCTCGCATCGCTGCTGGTGTTCCTGGGCTGGGCGCTGCTGGCGAGCCACCGCCTGATGCAAGGGGAGTTGCAGGTGCGGATGCGGCCCTGGGCCTGGCTCGCCTTCACCCTCTTCGCGATGGTCTATGTCGACGGGCTGTTCCTGGGCCGCTGCGCGGGCTGTACGGAGAGCGCCCTGGGCTGGATCGTCGCGCCCTACGTCGTTGCGACCCTCTCGGCCTATTTCGCGCTGTTCGTGGAGCCGAAGGACGTGGTGCGCACGCGCACGCTTTTGGCGGCGTTGCGGGGCGGCGATTGGCGGCGCGCGGCGACCCTTGCACCCTTCTGGCTCGTCGCCGTCCTGCTGTTCGTGGTCGTGGGCGGAAGCGCCTTGGCCCTGACGCTAACCATCACGCATTCCTGGGACTTTCTGCCGGTCCTGGTCTTCGTGCTGGACGACCGCGTGGTGGTTGCCGGCATGCTCGCCCATTTCGGCTTTGTAGTCCGCGACTTCTGCCTGATCCTCGCGCTCAATTTCGGGGCGCGCCGTGGGCGAGCCGACATGGCGGCGGTGATCTACCTCGCCGTGCTGTACCTGCTGGGGCCCTGGATCCTGTCGGCGGCCGGGTTCGGAGAAGGGCGCGCCCTGCTGCTGCCAGGCAGCCCGGACTGGCCGTGGCTCAACGTTGGGGCCGCGATTTTGCAGGCCGTTGCCGGGGTCGCCGTGTTGGCGTGGCGCTGGCGGGGCATAGAAGCGCATTTCGAGGCGACGACCCAGCCGCGCGCGTCTTGACGAGGACCAGCAGCGCGGGCGAAGGAAATCCCGGCGACCGCGGTGCTGTTATGGGCTCCGCGGCTGCCGGGTTGTCTCTTTGGGCCGGGGTGGCGGCTCTTGCCTTACGCGACCGAACCCATGGCGGAGCCCTCGGCGGACCGCCTGGCGGCGACCCTTTGGCCGGGCAGGGTGACTCTCGCCGTGGTGCCCTTGCCCAGTTCGCTATCCAGGTGCAACTCGCCGCCATGCAGCTCCGCCAGCGCGGCGACCAGGGGAAGTCCAAGACCGGCCCCGGAATACCTGGGGGCGCCCTGACTCTGGATCCGACCGAACTGGGACAAGGCATTGGGGATCTGCGCCGGGGTCATTCCCATGCCGTTGTCGCGCACCTCGATGATCATGTTGCCCTCGGCGTCCCGGTCCAGGGTCAGCTTGATCTGGCCATGCTCGGGAGTGAACTTGACCGCGTTGGAGAGCAGGTTGATGAGGATCTGCTTGAAGTGGTGCTCGTCGCCCCAGACTATGGGCGCGTTGTCCGGCACGTTGACCTCGATCTCCGGGGTGGGCGCTTCGACGACATCGCGAATCGAGTGGGCTACCGCCGTCATGAGGTTGGCGATATCGACCTCCTGCTCCTGGAGATCCAGGTTTCCGGTCTGCGCCTTTGCCAGCTCGAGGGCGCAGGTCAAGGTCTGGGCGATCTGCGAGGCATTTTCGCGGATGCTCTGCGCGTGCTCCCGGTACTGCTTCGTCCCTACCGGTCCCAGCGCTTCGTCGACGATGAGATTCGAAGAGCTGATAATGGCACTGATCGGGTCACCCAGCTCCTCGGTCAAGCTGGCTAGGAAGCCACTGCCGGTTTCGCTGGCCGCCTCTGCCTGATCCTTGGCGTTTTGCAGCGCTTCGAAAGTGTTGGACAGCCGCCGCTCCAGATCGTGCTTCTCTAGGCAGCGGTCCAGAATTGCGAATAGCTCGTTGGGATGCAGCGGCTTGGTGAGGTAGTCATAGGCGCCGATGCGCAGCGCAGTGATGGCGGATTCCTTGTCCGCGTTACCGGTGATCATGACGCAGTAGATGTTCGGCCGGCACTCCTTCAAGTAGGGAATGAGCTCCAATCCATTGCTTCTGCCGAGGCGGATGTCGAGCAGGGCGACCTGGGCGTCGAAATTCTGGATGACCGCCTGGGCATCCTCGGCATTGTTCGCCGTCTCGACCGTATAGCCGCGCGCGCGCAGGACTTCGGCCAAACCCTCCACCATATCCACGTCGTCGTCGACCGCCAGGATTCGACCGAACCGCTCGGCGTCTCCTGGTTTTTTCGGGCCCATTCGGGTCGAATCCGTCGGCGCCGGTCGTCCAGCCGGTTCTTTTTGATCTATCGGCGGCGAGGGTTGCGCCGGCGTTGCCCGCGGCTCGGGCGCCGACCAGGATTTCGGCTCGCTCCGCGGCTCGGGCGCCGACCAGGGTTCCGACCCGCGCTGCGGCTCGGGCGCCGACCAGGAGGGTTCCGGCTCGCCCTGCGGCTCGGGCGCCGACCAGGAGGGTTCCGGCTCGCCCTGCGGCTCGGGCGCCGACCAGGAGGGCTCCGGCTCGCCCTGCGGCTCGGGCGCCGACCAGGTTTCCGGCTCTTGCCGCGGTTGCGGTGTCTTCTCCTGTGGCGCCGCCTCCGGCGTTTTCGTGACCAGCTTGCCGATTTCCTCGAACAGTTGTGCCGAATCGAAGGGTTTGGTGAGAATGCCCGTGGTGGACACGGCGCGGAGCGCGCCGATGGCCTC
The DNA here is from genome assembly GCA_947259625.1 of uncultured Kiloniellales bacterium. Classification (GTDB taxonomy): domain Bacteria; phylum Pseudomonadota; class Alphaproteobacteria; order Kiloniellales; family JAKSDN01; genus CAMYKD01. The sequence continues at coordinate 8,154 of CAMYMY010000025.1, forward strand.
GGCCTGGTCCCGACTGTGGCCCGTTACGACGACAGTCGGTACCGCGCGTCCCCGCCTGCGGAGCTGCATGTAGACCTCGAGGCCGCTGATCACCGGCAGCTCCAGGTCGAGCACGAGGATGTCCACACCGCCGCCCAATACCGTCTTCAGGGCCTCGCTGCCGGTCCTTGCCAGGCACACCTTGTAGTTGTGCTCCTCCAGGACCATCTTGACGGTCGCGCTGAACTCCGGATCGTCGTCGGCCACCAGGACCATGCCCTGCGACTGGACCCTTTCCAAGGCTTCCATCACGTCGTCGATCGCCACGGGCTTGTGGAGCACGCCGTAGGCCTTGTTTTCGACGGCCTGGTCGAGAAGCTGCTCGACACTGTAGCCGGTCATCATAATGACCCTCGCGGCCGGCTTGATCTTACGGATCTCCAGGAAGCTCTCGACGCCGTTCATGCCCGGCATCATCACGTCCATGAACGCGATGTCGAAGTCCTTCTCGCGGAATACCCGAATGGCCTGCTCGCCGTTGAACGCCACTTCGACCTCGTGACCGTGCATCCGCAGAACGTCTGCCAGGCCCTCCGCAACATCCCGGTGGTCGTCGACGACGAAAATCCTCAAGGGTCTGGTGGGACTGGTCATTAGGCGGCCCTCTCATCGAGGCGATTCAGGGGGAGCCAGAGAACCACGTCGGTCCCCTGACCCAGGTTGCTGGTGATATCGATCCCGCCGGCGTGCTGTTCCATGATCTGCTTGACCGTCGGCAACCCGAGACCGACGCCGAAGCTCTTCGTGCTGAACAGCGGCTCCCAGATCTTCTCCAGGGTGTCCGGCGCGATACCGGGGCCGTTGTCATGGAAGATCAATTCGAAGCGGTCCTCGCTCACGCGCGAGGTGATGCCGAGCATATAGTCTTGGCGGCCGGTTCTTTCGTAGTCCTCGGACATTGCCTCACAGGCGTTGTTGAAGACGTTGATGACGACGCGACGGAACCGGTCCTCGTCGAAGGCGACCTCCAGGTCGCGTGCCGTCATTTCGTTGCGGACGGTGACGCCCTCCGGCGGGTTCTGCTCGTAGAGCAGTCTGTCGAGCCAATCGCCGACCCGGAAATTTTCGAGCGAGAGGTCGGTCGTGCGTGTGAAATCGAGGAGTTCGGTGATGATGTTGTCGCAGCGCGTGATGCTCCGGTCTGCGCGCTCCAGGGCGGCTTCCACGCCGAGACCCTTGTCGTCGGTCCGGCCGCGGATCAGATAGACGGCCGTGCGGATCGCGCCCAGGGGGTTACGCAGTTCGTGGCTCACCGTGGCCGTCAACTGGCCAAGGGCGGCCAGGCGCTCTCGGCGAAGCAGCTCGCCCTGCGCCTGGTGCAGCTCGGCCGTGCGCTCTTCGACGCGATGCTCCAGCTCCTGGTTCAGTTTCATGACGCTTTCGTTGGCCTGACCAAGCTGGGCGGTGCGTTCGTCGACCCGCTGCTCGAGCTGGTCGTTCAGTTTGGCCATGCTCTCGTAGGCCTTGTTGAGCTGCGCGGTACGCTCTTCGACGCGCTGCTCCAGCTGGGAGTTGAGCCGCTGGACGTCCTCGCTGGCCCTCAGGGCGTCCTCGTTGGCCTTCAGGATGTCCTGGTTGGCCCGTTCGAGCTCGGTCGTGCGCTCTTCGACGCGCTGTTCCAGCTCCTGGTTGAGGCGCGCCACCTGCTCCTCGGCCTTGGCCATCGATTCGTGGGCGCGCGACATGGTCGCGAGTTCGCGGTTTCGCTCGCGCATGTTGGCGCGAATGACGATGGTCATGAAGATGCCAAGGGTCGCCAGGATGGCGACGAGGCCCAATTGCGCCTCGAGCATCTGTTCCTCGAGGTACAGGGCCGTCGAGCTTGCGTCGACGTAGACTTCGATCGCCCCCAGGAACCGGCCTTGCTCGATCATGGGAACGTAGGCCTCGGCCACGACCGCCAGGTCCCGGCCGGCGGTCTGCTGATGGCCTTGGTCGCGGAACTGGTTGTCACCGTCTTGGAGCACGTTGTCACCGTAGGCGCCGCCCGCGAGCTCCGCGGCGGTGACGTCATGCTCGATCTTCACAAAGGGGGCGCCTTGCGCCACGATCTCGTAGAAGTAGGGTTTCGTGTTCTTAGTGCCGAGGTCGTTCAGCCGCGAGGCCAGCACCACGACGCCGTCCTGGTTGTAGAACTTGTAGCGGTATACACCGCCCGCCTCGGTGACGAGGGCAATCAGCTCGGCATCCTCTTCGGAGATCTTGCCGTAGGCGAAAGTCGCCTCGGGATCGCTCAGGTTCTCCCTGATCAGCTCCGCCCACTGAATGCTCTGCGTTTCCGCGGATTCCTCCAGGAACTGTTGCTGAAACACGCGCGCGCCGAACCAGCTGGCGCCGAGCATGACGACGGCAACGAACAACAAAGTGTAAACGAGCCGAGCGTCTCTGGAGTTCAATTTTCCGAACATGGTATGCGGTCCCTATCTGGCGTCGCGGTGTATCTTTCGAGCGAATCGCGGGCGGTGTGACCATGCTCCGGGCCGGAGCTTGGTTCGCTCCGGCCTCGAACCGCCCAAGCTCTTTTACAGGTCATTCACACGCTCCATATGCCCATCAACCAGTAAATCCGCAGTTAACGACGAGGAGGAAATTCGAATGATGGCAAATTTCATTATTCTTTAACAACTTATGCAATCTTTGCCTGGGATGATTGGTCGAGCGGATAAGGCGGCGCGATCAGACGGGTCGGCACCGAACTTGACCCTTGGCGACGGAATGGAGCAGCGGAGGTGGTGCCACCTGTGTTCGGAAGCCCCCGGTCATGTCGTGAGGCGAATGGCGTGGCTTGGTCGGTGGCGTGAAGGGGTTGGGCCGGAGGACTAGACTTCGCGCGGCCAAGTCCAAACCGGCTTCCTGGCTATGAGCGGGGGGATTCCGTTCACCAAGCGCGACAGATCAAAGACTTCGTTTCGCCACTGTGCTATAAACCTCACGCTTTCGAACTTGGGAGACACTTATGCCGGAGTTTCAGGGGACTGGGAAAAGGGTCATCGTCGCTACGGCGAAGTCCGCCTCGGAGGTGACGGCGGGTAGCTGGTACCATGGGTTTGCCTGCAAGGGATGTGACACGCAGTTTGCCGTCTTCGACGACCGGAGCAGCGGAAAGAGCCCCGCCAAGATGTCGGGAGACGGGCATATTCGAGTCACCTGTCCCCATTGCGGCGAGGAGCACGTGTACGAGACGGCGGCAATTCAGAATTTCAGGGCCGGAAAGTAGGACGTTACGGAAAACACCACGCCGGCCAAGACCTATTGCGGTTGTTCTTCAGGCGCTCGGCTGGGCGTCGACGGTTTTCCTGCATTGGAGCCTATCGCCTTGATCCGCGATACGGTCTGACAAGTCCGCGCGGACGATGGTGGCTCGTCTACAGAGAGTTGTATGACAAGCGGGCAGCGCTCGCCGCCTCGAGCAGGGGCTCGTTTGTGCTTGCCATCCGCGCGATTGTATCGCGATCGATCTCGCCGCCCTTGGCCGCGTTCGCGAGTATCGGCAGGAACGCGTCCCAGATCCGCGCCACCTTTCTCATCTGCGCCTTGATTTCGGCGGAGGGCGCCGGCACGAGATGCAGTTCGGTATTGCCGCTGATAAGCCCGTCCAGGGTGCGATCGAACTGGGCTATGCTTTCCTTCAGTTGGCTCCTGTTCTTCTCGACCTCATGGCCGTAGGCGATGAGCAGGAACTCCCTGGACATCTTCTGTGTCAACAAGCGCTGCCGCCCAGCGAGTTCGATGGTGGCGTCGAGCAGTGAGACGAGCCGGCCTTCCGAGGACTCGCGTTCGAGGACCGCAACCGCGCTTTCCATGGCCGCGGTGATGGGTGCGGTGAGGTCGGCTACGGTTCCCACCTGATCGGCGGTGATCCTGCCGGACCGGAAGCTCGCACGGATGGTGGCATCGTAGACGAGCCACAGCTCCCCGGCCTTGCCGAGGTTGTCGATGAAATCCCGGTTCGTCGATCCTGGCAACCCGAGTCCAGCGTCACCGTCGCGCAGGCCCTTGAGCGTTCGCTCGAATTGCGCGCGGGACGACTCGAGATTCTTCAGGCTCCTCTCCGTGTCGACATCCAAGGCTATAAGCACCAATTCCTTGCCCATCTTTTCTGCAAGCACCAATTGGTTCTGGGCGTGGTCGATCGAGCGCTGAAGGTCGGCGGGTTGCTCGGCCACCAGGGGGGCGGTCAGCGTCAACAGGGCTGTGATGGCGATACAGGCGCCAAGAACCGCGGCTGATTTTCTTGTCATTGTCTTGACGTCTCCGACAGTGTGATATCGACCGGTCCCAACGGGCTTCGCGTCGATCCGAGGAGCTTCCGACCCCTTGCGCAGGCGGATCTTCAGGGGCGCTGTCTCAGTCTGGACCTCCGTTTCCGCGGGACGCTCGGCGGTACCTGGCTACTAGACATATCGGACCATGTGTATATAAATTGTTAAAACAACTCTGACGTGTCATATCCTTGAGTGATAGTACGGCATGCTTTATTGCTCTCAGTGAGATTTCGATTGCCGGGATCCATACGTTAACTTTATCGATTCGTTGATTTCGACTAAAATTCGACAACAAGGCGCAGCGGATCATCGTCCGAAGCGACGGTAGTCTGCGGTCGGAGAGTGTCGGACCCGGGCTGGGGGCAGAGGTCCGAAGTGGCCGTGCCGGTCGGCTCGCCCCGGCGCGCGGGAAGCAGCCCGCGTGATCCGGAGCTTGCCATCCGGTTCGAACAATGGGGAGGTTTGGCATGGGGCGACTGGTGTTCATCATCTTGTTGGCGGCGGGTATCGCGGTTGCGCCCGGGTCGAATGTGTTCGCCGCCCGGGCGGTCTGGGACGGCGAGGCGGAGCAGAGCGGCTACGAGAATGCGATCCACTACCTCACCTGGATCATCGAGTCGGGCGGGGTGTCGAAGAGGAACCTGGGCAACGCCTTCTACAACCGCGGCAATGCCTACTATTACCTCGGTGCCCACGGCAAAGCGATCGAGGACTACTCGCGGACCCTTGTGCTCGAGCCGGGGCACGCCGAAGCGCTCTACAATCGCGGCAACAGCTATGCGGACGTGGGCGATCACGACCGGGCGATCGAGGATTATTCGCGGACCATCCGGATCCGGCCGGACTTCGACGCCGCCTACTACAACCGGGCCAACAGCCGCCTGCGGACGGGCGACCTGCTGCGCGCCATCGAGGACTACAGGAAAGCCTATTCGCTGAACCCGAACGATTCGGTCTACCGGAAACGGATCAAGGAACTCGGCCTGTGGGAGTGACGGAGGACCGGCGCCGGCCGGTCTTCGGGATTGCGCGGCCCCCTGCCGCCTACCGGAAGATCACGACGCTGATCGCGCCGCCCAGCTCGCCCAGTTTGCCGCCCTCTTTCTTGCCGCCGGTGATGTCGCGCCTGCCCTTGGGCTCGCCATGGCAGGCAAGACAGGACAGCTTGTAGTACTCGGGCACTATCATGCGATAGGCCGGCCGGCCGTCCTTCAGGGCAAGGTCCGAGATGTGCTCACCCATCGGATGGTCGGGCGACCTGAATTGGCCCTCGATCACCTCATGCTCCCATTTGTCGGGCATGCGCGCGCGGTTGCGGACATAGTTCGCCGGGGCGGTGAGCCGGATCTCGGCCATGCGGCCGACCTTGGCCTTGAACCTCTCGGCCACCTCTGCGGTGAAGATGGAGGGAAGGAAACCCTTGAAGCCGACCCCCTTCCGGTTGATGCGCTCCTGCACCCCGTCCACCACCTCGACAATCGAGTCCAACAGGGCCTTGATCAGCTTGCCCGGGCGGGTCGAGGTGTCGATGTTGTCCATGTCGAAGTGCTGCGCGTGTGCACGCTGCGTCATCCTGAAGTTCATCTTCGCCGCCTGGAGGACGACTTCGCCGGTGATGCCCTTGTCCCCCCTCGTCTGGTCGTTGATGATGGCCTGGCTGTCCGAGATCACCGCCCGGGCGGCCCTGAGAATGCCGGCCAAGTGCATGGCGATCATTTGAAGTTCGTCCGCTCCCTTCGCGTGGGCCGCGGAGGCGACCCGGCTCGGGCCGACGAGGGCCGGCGTGAAGATGACCGCAAACGCGGCGGCGAGAAGGATTGTTCTTGCGAAGCGGCGGAACGGGCTGGCTGAACTCATTACACCCTCCAAGCGCGAGTCGGATCTCTAAGGCGGGGCGTCTCGTGCGGGCAGTGCATGGGCAACTCCATGATCTACAACGCACGCGTCGAAGCGCGACCCCGCGAATAATGGCGATATCACCAGGTCGAATATACAGGATGATTTGTGTATATTTAGTTAAAAGAGATGGAATATACCGGCAAAATTACTACAAAATCAGAAGTTCATTTAATATTGAAAGTGTCAACTTAAGAGATAATAAGACCTCGGGGTACTTATCGTGACACTGGCCGCGGGATCGATTGCTGGCAACCGCTCAGCAACCTTCCTTGCACTGCGGGGAACACTCCGGGGCGGTGCCCGTCGTTACTTCCAGGTCGTCCTTGCCGACCCTGAGGCACCCGGAACTCACGAATTGAACGCACACGGTTATGCCGTTGTCCTTGCAGACCCGGCCGATCTCCCCCTTCGGACCGGAGTCCGAGAACTTCACGACATCGCCGACCGCCACTGACATTTCCGTCTCCCCCCTCTCCGTCCACCGACTTGTCGGCAGGGCCGAACACGTTTCGTCACCTTGCTCGCGGGCCTGATCGTCCGGCACCCGACGCGCATCCGCAGGCGACTCGGACTCATAGCACAGGATGGCGCCCTGTTTGACCGCAGAAAACAGGTTCGGTCGAAATTTCCCGGGACCGTGCGAAGTGCGGAATGGAAGCGGCCAAGATATCGTCACCGGGCCCAGCGGTCCGTCCGGCTTTCAAATACGGCTTCGGCCCCCTAGATTTGTCAGACGGGGACGACAGGCGTGGACGCGACGATGGCCAGCTATGACTACGACCTCTTTGTGATCGGCGGCGGCTCCGGCGGGGTGCGCGGCGCGCGCATGGCGGCGGCCGCCGGCGCGCGGGTCGCCGTCGCCGAGGAGTACCGCTACGGCGGCACCTGTGTGATCCGCGGCTGCGTGCCCAAGAAGCTGCTGGTCTACGCCAGCCATTTCCACGAGGACTTCGCCGATGCCGCCGGCTTCGGCTGGTCGCTCGGTGCGGCGGGGTTCGACTGGCCCGCGCTGATCGCCGCGAAGGACCGCGAGATCGGCCGCCTGGAAGGGATCTACGAGCGGCTGCTCACCGAGGCCGGGGTGACGGCCCTGCGCGGCCACGCCCGGCTGCTCGACGACCACACGCTAGAGGTCGGCGACCGGAAGGTCTCGGCCGAGACGGTCCTGATCGCCACCGGCGGCCACCCGGTCTTTCCGCCGGGCCGCGGCTGGGAGCACGCGATCTCGTCCAACGAGGCCTTCCACTTGGAGCGTTTGCCCAAACGGGTCCTGGTCTACGGCGGCGGCTACATCGCGGTCGAGTTCGCCGGCATCTTCAACGGCCTGGGCGCCCGGGTGACCCAGGTCTACCGGGGCCCGCAGATCCTGCGCGGCTTCGACGACGACGTCCGCGACACCCTGGCCGGCGAGTTGGTCAAGAAGGGAATCGCGCTTCAGGTCGAAACGACGATCGACCGGATCGAGAAGACGGCGCAGGGCCTCGCCGTCCACCTGTCCGACGGCGAAACGGTCGAGACCGACCTGCTTCTGGCCGCGACCGGACGCCGGCCGAACACGGGGAACCTGGGCCTGGACGCCGCCGGGGTCGAGCTGGACGACCGGGGCGCGGTCAAGGTGGACACCTTCTCGCGCTCGAGCCGACCCAACATCTACGCCGTCGGCGATGTGACCGACCGGATCGCGCTAACGCCGGTGGCGATCCAGGAGGCCATGGCCTTCGTCGACACGGTCTACCGGGGCCGGCCGCGCCCCATGGACCACGAGAACGTGCCCTCTGCGGTGTTCAGCCAGCCACCGGTCGCCACGGTCGGCCTGACCGAGGTCGAGGCGGGCGCGCGCCATGGCGCGCTCGACGTCTACCGCTCGACTTTCCGGCCCATGAAGCACACGCTCTCGGGCCGGGACGAGAAGACCATGGTCAAGCTGATCGTCGAGCGCGCCGGCCAAAAGGTGGTCGGCGCCCACATGGTCGGCCTCGACGCGCCCGAGATCATCCAGGGCGTTGCGATCGCGATCAAGGCCGGTGCCACCAAGGCCGACTTCGACGCCACCGTGGGCATCCACCCGACCGCCGCCGAGGAGTTCGTCACCCTGCGCGAGCCGGTCGCCGCGGCAAAGGAGAAGGCCGCGGAGTAGGGTGTCTCGCGGTAGTTCAAGGCGTTAACCCTGATCTGTGGCCTCGGTGCTGACGCCAAGTCAGGCGGGCCTTTTCCTGTGGAAAACTTGGGCCGGGACCGGTAAAACCCTGTCTCCCCCAAGCGTTGGGCGAACAAAAAGGGATCGAGGTCCGATATGACCGCCAAGTGGACGCCGGACAGCTGGCGCGGCAAGCCGGTCCAACAGGTGCCGGACTATCCGGACCAGGAGGCGCTCGGCCGGGTCGAAGCGAGCCTCGCCGAGTTCCCGCCGCTGGTCTTTGCCGGCGAGGCCCGGCGCCTCGAGCAGCAGCTGGCCACGGTGGCCGAGGGCCAGGCCTTCCTGCTGCAGGGCGGCGATTGCGCCGAGAGCTTCGCGGAATTCCACGCGAACAACATCCGCGACACCTTCCGGGTGCTGCTGCAGATGGCCGTGGTGCTGACATTCGGCGCGGCCTGCCCGGTGGTCAAGGTCGGCCGCATGGCCGGCCAGTTTGCCAAGCCGCGCTCGGCGCCCACCGAGGTCCAGGACGGGGTCGAGCTGCCGAGCTATCGCGGCGACATCGTCAACGGCATCGAGTTCGACGCCGCGGCCCGCGTGCCGGACCCCGAGCGCCTGCTTCGTGCCTACAACCAGGCGGCGGCCACGCTCAACCTGCTGCGCGCCTTCGCCCAGGGTGGCCTCGCCGACCTGCACAAGGTCCACCGCTGGAACCTGGAGTTTGTCGCCGGCAGCCCCCAGGGCGCCCGCTATGAGGAGCTGGCCGCGCGCATCGAGGAGGCCCTCGACTTCATGGCCGCCTGCGGGGTCAGCCCCGACAAGGTGTCCCAGCTGCGCGAGACCGACTTCTTCACCGCCCACGAGGCGCTGCTGCCCAACTACGAGCAGGCGCTGACCCGCGTCGACAGTGGATCGGCGACCGCACGCGCCAGATCGACGACGCCCACGTCGAGTTCCTACGCGGCGTCAACAACCCGATCGGCATGAAGTGCGGGCCGACGCTCGAGCCGGACGACCTGTTGCGCCTGATCGACGTGCTGAACCCGGAGAACAGGCCCGGACGCCTTACGCTGATCGCCCGCATGGGCGCGGAGCGGGTCGAGGCCGAGCTGCCGCCGCTGGTGCGCGCGGTCCAGCGCGCTGGGCGCAAGGTGGTCTGGGCCTGCGACCCCATGCACGGCAACACGATCAAGTCGTCGAACGGCTTCAAGACCCGGCCCTTCGACCGAATCCTGGCCGAGGTCAAGGGCTTCTTCGCCGTGCATCTGGCCGAGGGCAGCTATGGCGGCGGCGTGCACTTCGAGATGACCGGCCAGGATGTCACCGAGTGCATCGGCGGCGCCCAGGCGATCGGCGAGGACCGGCTCGGCGACCGCTACCACACACACTGCGATCCGCGGCTGAACGCCAGCCAGGCCTTGGAGCTCGCCTTCCTGATCGCCGAGCACCTCAAGGCCGAGCGCCTGGCCCGGGGCACCGGTCCGCGGCGGGTGGCGGCGGCGTCCTAGGTCCGGGCCCGGCCGGCCATTCGCATCGTTATCGCGCGGGTTTGCGAACGAGCCTTCGATCGTCGGGGTAGGTGCGTATCCACGGCACCTTTCCGTTCCTCAGGTCGCGCTGGATGCCCTCCCAGTAGTCGGTGGTCAGCAGGTCGCCGTGAACCTCGCGGAACAGGCGGCGCAGGGAGCGGTCGTGAATCCGAAGGCCCGCCTCGATCTCCTCCGGCAGGAAGACGATCCCGTCCTCGAAAAACCAGTCCGGAATGTCCTCCTCGCCGTCGACCCGGTCCGTGTTGGTGCGGATCTTGACCTCCGTGAAGGGCTCCAGGGCGTCGTAGTCGAAGAGATAGACCTTGAGGAACTTGCTGACGCCGTAGTTCCGACCGTCGAGGTCCTTGTTGAAGATATTCGCAGCCGCGTTGTTCTTGATGCAATGGCCCAGGTTGATGACCGCCGTTTCCGACTCGACGCGGGACGCGGTCTCGAGGAAGACGGGCAAGGGCGTCATCCTGCGCTGCACGATGAGGTGCTTGAAGATGACGTCGCGGCCCTGCAGGGACACGCTTTCGCTCACCTCCGACAGGAGTTCCTCCAGCAGAGAGGCCTTGAACCAGTACTTATCCAGCTTGAGGTTGTAGTAGATGATGTTGTCCAACATGCTCCCGGTGCGGTTGATCTCGTGCACCTGTCCGTATTTTCTCCAGACCGAGTCGACCCCTTCGAATTCCCCCCACTTGTATTCGGCGGTCGGCTTGTCGCGAATCACCTTGAGGACATAAGCGGAGGAAGGGGAGGAAAACCCGATCGCGACCGTGCCGCGGAAGCCGACCGCCGTTTCGAAGACCTGCTTCGTCGTGGCCAGCTCGGCTTCCAGATCGCTCATCACGGCCACCTTGCCGACGTGATTGAAGCCGATCGTCGAGTAATGCAATCCCAGGGGCCGCGTGGGCATGATGCTGTGAAGAAAGGCCGAGAGCTCGTGGTAGCGAGTGTTGGTGACGTGAAAATTGGCCAAGGTCGAGCTGAAGATATTGTGGGTATCGGCCTCCGTGTTCAAGACGGCATCGACATAGATACCCTCGACGTCGTTGAGCAGGGCGATCACGAAGGGGAAGAGCATCGAATCCCCCAGCACGATACGTCCCAGAAGATAGGCGCCCCGGTTACGAAAGAAGCCCGCGTCTATCATCTGGATGGTCCGAATGGCGTCCGACAGCCGGCCGTCGAGGCCGAGAAGACCGTTGATACGCCGCGCGACCAGAGCCGCGTCTTCGGCCGCGTCGCGAAAAGGCGCCGAGAAACCGGGTATCGTCAGGATTTCGGCGACCGTTTTGGGCAGGACCTCGGCCCCGCCGGGAAAGTCGCGGTGGATCGGCGCGCGCAGGTCGCGCACTGCGTCGCCGCCCTCGCCGAAAGAATAGGTCACGGGCGTCCATTCGCCTTGGTAGATGATGCGTCGCACCGAATGGATGTAGGCGAAGGCGAGGTCGGCCTCGTACCTGTCCTCGATCAAGCTCAGGTAGCGCTCCTCGACCTGCCGCCAGAGCGACTCTTCACGGATCATCTGGGGGAAGGCCGCGGCCAGGCGCCGGCCGAGGTCGTTGACGCTGTGGCGGTACAAGGACAGGCGTTTCCGGCTCAGATTCAGCGATGCCGAAGGGTCCCGGTCTTCGAATGCCTGCTGGGCGAGCCAGGGGATCTGCCGGGAGTCGACGTAGTAGTCGTCGAAGTCCTGCAGTACGAGCTCCGCCGTCAGCCGGGCCTTTTCGGCCTCTGTTTCGGCCCGCGCGATCAGGCACGCCGGGTCGGTCGTTTCGCTGGACCGGCTGCTGGCGCGCTTTGCGAAAGTCATCGTCCCCGCCCCTCCTGCCCGCACGGCTCCTCCGATCCCACCACCTTCGGCAATCGGGCGAGCGTGTCAAGACCGGGCCCAGCTCGCGCGACTCTTGGCCTCGCGGGTCTATCGCGTTAAGAATTATGGCGCCTCGGGCCCCCGACGGGTTCCCGACCGGCCCCGAGGGCGGAGGGCGCCGGCGGTGGGCCCGCAGCGGGAGCATGAGATGTCGGTCAAGCCATTGAAGACGATCAAGCCGCAGCGAGAGCCGGCGGCAGCCCAATGGCCGGTCGAGGAGGCGGACATCGCCGCCTGGACCGACCACTACTTCAAGCGCACCAAGCAGGTCGTCGGTCACTTCGGCGATCACGACGTGACCTACGCGGTCTTCCTGCGCCGGCCGGTGGTCTCGGCGCCGCGGATCGCCATCGACTGGTTGAAGGGCATGGCGGCGCGGCGCGGCGCGCGTGTCGAGATCGACCTGCGCTATGACGAGGGCCGCTGGGTCGGCGCGGGCGAGCCGCTGCTCTACGTCACCGGGCCGCTCCATCACCTGGTCGACTTGGAGACCCTGTTGCTGCAGAAGTTGGGGCCGGCCTGCGTCGCGGCCTACAATGCCTACACCATGTGCGCCGACTTGCCCAAGGTCGCGTTCCTGGCCATGGACGCGCGCCACTGCGGCGGCACCGAGATGGCCGAGCTGATGGCCTATGCCGCCTCGGTCGGCTCGGCGCGGGCCCAGCGCAAGGTGGGCGCGGTGGGCTTTACCGGCAACGCGACCGACGCGACTGCGCATTACTTCGGGGCCGAGAACGGCAAGGGCACTATGCCGCATGCGCTGATCGGCTACGCGGGCTCCACCCTCAGGGCGGCCGAGATGTACGACGAGTGCTTCCCGGACGAGCCCATGACCGTGCTGGTCGACTTCTTCGCCCGCGAGGTGACCGATTCACTGACCGTTTGCCGGCGCTTCCCCTGCCGCGCCGCCGAGGGCCGGCTCGCCATGCGTGTCGACACGCCCGGCAGCCGCTTCGTCGAGGGCCTCGATCCGGCCGCCTCCTATGCGGCGCTCGAGCGCCACGTGCCGGACGCGGTGCGCGGCTACCGCAATGAGGCAGAGCTGCGCTATCTGGTCGGTCCCGGGGTTTCGGCGGCGGCCATCTGGCACCTGCGCGAGGCGCTCGACCGCGAGGGTTTCGACAAGGTCGGGATCGTCGCCTCTTCCGGCTTCAACCCGGCGAAATGCAAGCTCATGGCCGAGGCCAAGGCGCCGATCGACGTGATCGGCACGGGCTCCTACCTGCCCGATTTGTGGTCCGAAACATATGCCACGGCCGACATCGTCGAGTACGACGGCCAGCCCCGCGTCAAGGTCGGCCGCGAGTTCCTGCTCAGGAAGTAAGCGCGGGCAACCTGTCAGTTAACCTCTCCTTGTGGATTGTATCCCATCATGGGTTTGCACCACCAGGGGACCCGCCGCTGTGCAGGCGATAGGAGAGCGAGCGTCATGATCACCTCCACACTCGAAATCGTGCCGGGCCGGACCATTACCCAGCACCTCGGCATCGTCCAGGGCAGCACGGTGCGCGCCAAGAACATCGGCCGGGATATCGCCGCGAGCCTCAAGAACATCGTCGGCGGCGAGCTCAAGGGGTACAGCGAGCTCCTGGGCGAGTCCCGCAGGGAGGCCTTCGAGCGGATGGTCCAGCAGGCTGAGGCCAAGGGCGCGAACGCCGTGCTCAACGTCCGCTTCACCACCTCGTCGGTGGCGCAGGGTGCGTCCGAGATTCTCGCCTACGGCAGCGCCGTCGTGGTCGAGTGACCGGTCCATGGAATACCTGACCGAAACCTGGCAGATCCTGCTCGTCGTCTTGCTGCTGATGCTGGGCTACGGCTTCGGCCGGCTGGCCGAGCGGCGTCACTATCGCTCGATCCTCCGGCGCGAGGAGGCGCTCGGCGACCTGATCGTCGTCTGTAGCAAGACACTGCCGGAAGCGGCCGGCGCGCCCGCCACGCGCCTCGTCATGGGCAGCGTGGTCGTCTCGGTCGACTACTTCAAGCGCTTCGTCGCGCACCTGCGCATGCTCTTCGGCGGCCGGGTGCACACCTACGAAAGCCTCGTGGACCGGGCGCGGCGCGAAGCGCTACTGCGTATGCAGGCCGAGGCCAAGGCCCTGGGCGCCACCATGATCTTCAACGCGCGGTTCGAAACCAGTTCGATTTCCAAGGGCCAGGACAAGAGCGTAGGATCGGTCGAGGTGCTGGCCTATGGAACGGCGGTGATCCCCTGACGGCGGTCGCTCCGCGGGGTCTCGGATGAAGTTCAAGAACGTCAAGGTGCCGGAAGGCATCAACGTCAGCCGCCACAGCCCGCTCGCCGAGTTCTTCATTCTGTCGGGCGGCGTCGTGGTGGTCTTCGGCGGACTGGCGATTGCCGCCCTTCTGCTCGGCGCGGCGCTCGCCCGCCACATGCCGGTCTCCTGGGAGAATGCGCTGGCTTCCGCGGTCCTGGACGACGCGGCCCTGCCCTTGGATCCCGGCGACGAGGAGGCCGCGGCCGCGCTGCAGGCCTTGGCCGACCGGCTCGCCGCACGGATCGACCTGCCGGAGGGCCTGGGCGTCACCGTCCATTACCTGGAGGACGACCAGGTCAACGCCTTCGCCACCCTGGGCGGGCATGTCTTCTTCTTCCGCGGGCTGCTGCAGCGCATGCCCGACGAGAACGCGCTGGCCATGGTCATGGCCCACGAGATCGCCCACGTCGCCAACCGCGACCCGGCCGCCGCGCTGGGCGGGACGCTGCTGCTGCAGTTGGTCCTGGCGGTCGTGCTGAACAACGCGCCGGAGTCTCTGGAAGGGCTGATCTACGGTCCCAACGCTCTGCTCCTGAGCGACTTCAGCCGCGATGCGGAGCGCCTGGCCGACCGCGATGCCTTGGCCGCG
>CAMYMY010000026.1 GCA_947259625.1 uncultured Kiloniellales bacterium
GCCGGCAGCGCCTTGTCGCGGCGGCGGCGCGCCGGCGCCCCCACGCGGTAGCGGCGGTCGCTCAAGGATACCGCGCCGCCGATCACCATGATCACCGAACCGGCCCAGAGCCAGGGCCCCAGAGGATTGTGATAGATCCGCACCGACCAACCGCCGTCGCCCTGCGGGTCGCCCAACGCGGCGTAGAGGTCGGCGAGCCAGGTGGTGTGGATGCCCGATTCCGTCGTCGGCATCTGCTGCACCGGGTAGCTTCGCTTCTCGGGATGGAGCCTGGTCACCTCTTCGCCGCCGCGGGTCACCAGGAAGCTGCCCAGTCGGCTGGTGTAGTTCGGTCCCTGGGTCAGCGTGACATCCTCCAGGGTGACGTCGTAACCCGCGATCTCGATGGTCTCGCCCGGCCGCATGACCTGAATCGTCTCGACCTGCCACGCACTGGCACCGACGACGCCGGCCACGACGACTCCCAGACCGCTATGGGCCAGGGTCATGCCGTAGGCGGCGCGCGGCAGGTTCCTGGCGCGCCGCCAGCTGTCGGCCAGCGGAACACGGAACAGCTTGAGCCGCTCGGCCAGCTCGACGAGTGTGCCCACGATCAGCCAGGCGGCGATCGCCATGCCGAACACGGCTAGGACCGGCCCGCCGAACTTGGCGTACCAGACGGCCAGCAGGACGACCAGGGCGGCCACGCCGGCGAACCACAGGCGCTGTGCCACGCCGATCAGGTCGCCGCGCTTCCACGCCATGAGCGCACCGAACGGCAGGGCGAGCAGCAGCGGCACCATGATCGGCCCGAAGGTCGCGTTGAAATAGGGTGCGCCGACCGAAATCTTGTCGCCGCCGATGGCGTCCGTGAACAGCGGATAGAGCGTGCCGATAAAGACCGTCGCGGTGGCGATCGAGAGCAGGAAGTTGTTCAGCACCAGGCCGCCCTCGCGGCTGATCGGCGCGAAAACCCCCTCCGACTTCAGGACCGGCGCCCGCATGGCGTAGAGCGCCAGCGAGCCGCCGATGGTGATCACCAGCAGCACCAGAATGAACACGCCGCGAGTCGGGTCGGTCGCGAAGGCGTGGACCGAGGTCAATACGCCCGAACGGACCAGGAAGGTGCCGATCAGGCTGAGCGAAAAGGTGATGATGGCGAGCAGGATGGTCCAGCTCTTCAGCGCGTCGCGCTTCTCTACGACGATCGCCGAATGCAGCAGCGCGGTGCCGGCCAGCCAGGGCATGAAAGAGGCGTTTTCGACCGGATCCCAGAACCACCAGCCGCCCCAGCCCAGCTCGTAGTAGGCCCACCAGCTGCCGAGCGCGATGCCGAGCGTGAGGTTGCACCAGGCGGCGAGCGTCCAGGGACGCACCCAGCGCGCCCAGGCGGCATCCACCCGGCCTTCGATCAGCGCCGCGACGGCGAAGGAAAAGGCCATCGAAAATCCGACATAGCCGAGATAGAGAAATGGCGGATGGAAGGCGAGCCCGGGGTCCTGGAGCAGGGGGTTCAGGCCGCGGCCGTCGACCGGGGGCGGGACGATGCGCTCGAAGGGGTTGGAGGTCACCACGATGAAGATCAGGAAGCCCAGCGCGATCATGGCCTGCACCGCAAGCACCCGCGCCCGCAGGCTGTCCGGCAGATTTCGACCGAAGGTCGCCACCCCGGCCCCGAACACGGCCAGGATCAGCACCCAGAGGACCATCGAGCCCTCGTGATTGCCCCATACGCCGGAGACCTTGTAGAGCATCGGCTTGGCCGAGTGGGAGTTCTGGGCCACCACCGAGACCGAGAAGTCCGACGTCACGAAGGCATGGGTCAGCGCCAAGAAGGCCGCGAGCACCAGCAGGAACTGGACCTGCGCGGCGGGGCGGGCCAGGGCCATCAGCCCGGCATTGCCTTGATGAGCGCCCCAAAGCGGCAGCGTCGCCTGAACCACAGTTACGAATATGGTCAGGATGAGGGCGAAATGGCCGATCTCGGCGATCACTGCGGGGCACCTCCCGTCCAATGGCCGGCCTGCTCCAAGGCATCGGCGGCCTCGGGCGGCATGTAGTTCTCGTCGTGCTTGGCCAAAACCTCGGAGGCCGTGAACACACCGTCAGGCCCGAGCTTTCCTACTGCAACCACGCCTTGGCCCTCGCGAAACAGGTCCGGGAGTATGCCGCTATACTGGACCGGAACCGAGTGCGCAAGGTCGGTGACGGCGAAGCCCACGATGAGGCCCTCGCCCCGTGTCAGGTCGGTGACGGCGAAGCCCACGATGAGGCCCTCGCCCCGTGTCACGCTGCCCTCTTCCACCAGCCCGCCGATGCGCAGCATTCGGTCTTTGGGCACAGGGCGCTCGACGAGATCGCTCGGACTGTAGAAGTAGGTGACGCCCTCGTCGAAGGCCGCCAGCACCAAACCCGTGGCCAGCCCTAGAAACGAGAGCCCGGCCACCACGATCACTAGACGTCGTCTTTTCGGTCTCATTTCAACCCATCCTTGACTCTGGGTGGACAACGGCGATCGCCGCCCACGCTCCCACCATATAGGATCCGATGCCGGAGTAATCCACGATGCCGACCTTCCCGCACCGTACCGAACTCAGCATCATCAACCTTCCGATCGGCGACTTAAACACGAATATAATTGAAAAAATACAACTTGTACTATAAGATTCACGCGGCGTCCACTCGCCAGCCGGGCAGTCGCACCTTTCCCACATGACTTTATTCTTGGAGTAAATCCGCTATGTTGTTGTGCAGGAGACTAGCACGGCCGAGACCGAAGGAAATTGATATGGGTCAAATCCTTTCCATGGCCCAGGCGGATATCATATGACCATGGACATTGAACTCCTGCAGCGCTACGACGCGCCGGTACCCCGGTACACGAGCTACCCGACGGCGCCTCATTTTCACGCGGGCATCGACGCCGAGGTCTACCGGGACTGGCTCGCCGCCATCCCGCGCGACGAGAAGATGTCGCTCTACCTCCATGTTCCGTACTGCACCCGCATGTGCTGGTATTGCGGCTGCCATACCAAGGTGGTGCGCCAGTACGGGCCGGTCGGCGACTACGCGAAGGTGCTCGACCGCGAGGTCGCGCTGGTCAGCGGCGAGGTCCCCGAGGGCCCCGAGGTCACGCACGTCCACTGGGGCGGCGGGACCCCGACCATGCTCTCCTCGGAGGACTTCACCGCCCTGATGTCGGCGTTGCGCGCGCGCTTCGCGTTCGCCGCGCGGGCCGAGGTGGCGGTCGAGATCGACCCGCGGACCCTGACCGAGGACAAGGCGCTCGCCCTGGCGCGGGCCGGGGTGACGCGGGCCAGCCTGGGCGTGCAGGATTTCAACGACATCGTCCAGCAGGCGATCAACCGGATCCAGCCCTTCGAGATGTCGGCCGATGTGGTCGGCTGGCTGCGCGGCGCCGGCATCTCGGCGATCAACTTCGATCTGATGTACGGCCTGCCGCATCAGACGGTCGAGCTCGTGGTGCAAACGGTCGACCTGGCGGTCAAGCTGGAACCGGACCGGCTGGCCCTGTTCGGCTATGCCCACGTCCCCTGGATGAAAACCCATCAACGCTTGATCGACGAGGCGACGCTGCCCGGCGCGGCGGAACGGCTGCGCCAGGCCGAAGCGGCGGCCGAGCGCCTGGCCGAACACGGCTATCGGCGTATCGGGCTCGACCATTTCGCGCGCGCCGACGACTCGCTCACCACGGCCCTGGACGGCGGCCGGCTGAGGCGCAACTTCCAAGGCTACACCGATGATCAGGCCACGACCCTGCTGGGCTTCGGCGCCTCGGCGATCGGCTGCCTATCCCAGGGCTACGTCCAGAACGCCGTGCCCTTCGGCACCTACGCCGAGGCCATCAAGAGCGGGCGGCTGGCGGTCAGCCGCGGCGTCGAGGTCGATGCCGACGACCGGCTGCGCCGCGCCGTGATCGAACGGCTGATGTGCGACCTCTCGGTCGACCTCTCGGTGCTCGGCGCGGACCTGGGGGCGCCGGCGGACAGCTTCGCCGAAGAGCTCTCCGCGCTCGCGCCCCTCGCGCGCGACGGCCTGGTCGAGGTCGAGGGCAGCCGCGTCCACATCACGGAGGTCGGCCAGCCGCTGATGCGCACGGTCTGCGCCGTGTTCGACCGCTACCTCGGGACCGGGAAGGGCCGGCACTCGCGCGCCGTGTGAAACAGCCGCTTTCGCGATCACACTCCGGCTGCGGCCCCGGGGGCACTCGGGCCCGATATTGCCCTCAGACGGCCTCGGCGAAGCACTTGCGCAAGCGCAGCTGCTCGCCGCCGAACCCCGCGGCCCGGAACACGTCGATCGCCGGATTGCGCGGATCGCGCAGCCACTTGCGCATCCGCGCGTTGAGCAAGCCGATCGACACGCAGCCGCAGCCCGAGCGCCGCGCCAGATCCTCGAGGGCACGCAGCAGCACGACGGCGGCCTTCCGGTTGCCGGTGATGTCGACCACGGCGAAGTTCTCGATCTCGAGGATGCGCCCGCGATGCAGATCGGGCCTCGCCCAGTGGACCGAGAGGCCGTAGATCGCCTTTTGGATGCTCTGCACCGTCGTGATGCTGCGGCCCTCGCCGTTGCCCGCCCCGGCGATCAGGGTGCCGGCATAGTCCAGCCATTGGTCCTTGGTCAGCTGCGGATCAAAGATCGACACCAGCGGATAGGCTTGGGCGATTTGATCGACCCCGAGCGGCCTGACCAGATAGGTGTTCGTCATGTCGAGTGCATCCGGGCCGAAGTCGTGGCATGCCGAGCCGCGAACCTCTCACGGCGCGGCCGGCGCCACCTTGATCTAGGTCAAAGCGCGCGAGGCCCGGGACTCAGGCAAAGTACATAAGATCCAGGAGTGCGGACCGGTCGCCTGGCGGCCCGTCGAGATGGTCCGCCTGCCTTTATCGGCGGCCATCCAAGGGACCGACGTTCCTGTACAGCTGGCGCGCCCGGGAAGATTCGAACTCCCAACCTCCTGATCCGTAGTCAGGTGCTCTATCCAGTTGAGCTACGGGCGCTTGCCTGATGCCGGGCGGGGTATCGGTCGCACCGGCTGGGTCCGACCACACATGATGAGCGGCCGGGCGGCGGTGTCATATCAGAACCGCTTGCCCCGGGCAAGAGATGTCGGACCTTCCACGTGTCGGACGATCTCGGTTGCCGCCTTATGCCCCATCCGGTACGGTTCGCGCGGCGTTGAACGCGAACGGCAGGTGGCGCCGTGCACGGGTCATTCGAGGGAAACTTCCATGCGGACGAGACACGCGTCATCGGTCCGGCAGGTGTTGGTGCTGCTCGGTCTCGGTCTCGCTGCCGGCTGTTCCTTCTCCGAGGGGCCGGACTGGCCGCCGCTGAGCAACCCGGCCAAGGTGCGGGCGTCGGGCAACGGGACGGAGGTGGCAAGGACCGAGGCCGCGGCACGCACGAGCCTGGCCACGCTCGTGTCCGGCACGCCTAACCCGCCGCCCGCCGGCGGCGCCGCCGCATTGGTCGGCCGGGTGCAGCCGCTGGTGGTGATTCGCTTCGGCGCCGGGCCCGTGGACTACGAAGCCGCCCTCTATGGAGCTCTGCGTGGCGCGCTGGAACGCCGGCCCACCACGGCCTTCGACCTGGTTGCCGTGATGCCGGAGGTGAGCCGTTCGGGCCAGACGGCCTTCGCCGGCCACCTCGCGCGGGTGTTCGACGCGCTCACCGGCATGGGCCTGCCGGCCGAGCGCCTGTCGCTGTCCGCCCTGACCTTGTCCGGCCTCCAGGCCACCGAGGTGCATGTATACGTGCGCTAGGCGGTGCCCTGCGGGTTCCCGCGGCCCCGCGTCTGCTCAGCCGTTGCCCGGGCGCGGCGCTTCGGCTTTAATCCGGGCCCGACAATCGGAGAGCACGCCGCCATGTCCCAGACAACGCCCCATCAGAAGACCTTCCCGGTATCCTGGGAAGAGCTGCATCGTCATTCCAAGGCGTTGGCCTGGCGCCTCATGGACAGCGGACCGTGGCAGGGCCTCGTCGCGGTCACACGCGGCGGTCTGGTGCCTGCGGCCATCGTCGCCCGCGAGCTGGAGATCCGCTTGATCGATACGATCTGCATCGCCAGCTACGACGACCGCGCGCAGGGCGCGCTCACGGTCCTGAAGGACGTGCCGGGCGACGGCCAGGGTTGGCTGATCGTCGACGACCTGGTCGACACCGGCAAGACCGCCCAGGTGGTGCGCGACGTCCTGCCCAAGGCGCACTTCGCCACGGTCTATGCCAAGCCGGCGGGACGCCCCCTGGTCGAGACCTTCATCACCGAGGTAAGCCAGGACACCTGGATCCTCTTCCCCTGGGACACCGAGCCCCAGTCGGTGCCACCGATCATCCGCAGCCGCGCGGATTAGCTGCCCGGGTCGACCGGCAAGTTGTCGATCAACCGCACCTGGCCCAGCCAGGCGGCAGCGAAGATGCGGGCCGGGCGGTCGGCGCGGGCGAGCGCCTCGAGGGTCGGGGCCGAACGCAGCTCCAGATAATCGATCGGGTCGAATCCGGCGCGGACCAGTTCCTCGCGGCCCCAAGCCAGCGGCGGCCCCGCAGCCGCCCCGCCCTCGAGCTGTTCGGCAAGGGCGCGGAGCACGCGGTAAAGCTCCGGCGCCCGGGCCCGCTGCTCGGCCGTCAGCAGCACGTTGCGGGAGGAGAGCGCCAGGCCGTCGGTCTCGCGCACCGTGGCTACGCCGACGATGGCGACTGGAATGTCCAGGTCACGAACCATTTTCCGTACGACCAGCAGCTGCTGATAGTCCTTCTCGCCGAAATATGCCTTGTCCGGCAGCGACTGCAACAACAGCTTGGTGACCACCGTGGCCACGCCGTCCATGTGACCGGGTCGTGTGGCGCCGCACAGGCAGCGAGCCAGCGCCGCGACAGAAACGTTGGTGGCGAAGCCCTCTGGATAGATCTCCTCGACCGGCGGGGCGAACAGGAGGTCGACGCCCAGAGCGTGGAGCTTGCCCGCGTCGTCGGCCTCCTCGCGCGGATAGCCGGTCAGGTCGTCCGCCTGGTTGAACTGTTTGGGATTCACGAAGATCGTCGCGATCACCCGGTCGCACTCGTCGCGCGCCCGGCGCGCAAGCGCGAGGTGCCCGGCGTGCAGCGCACCCATGGTGGGCACGATGCCGACGCTCTGGCCGGCGCAGCGCCACCGGGCGACCGTCTGGCGCAACTCGGCGATGCCGCGCAGAATGGCCAGCGGCGCTTGAACTCTCCGCCGGGCAGCCGGTTTCATCGCGCCCTCCGGGCAGGGGGCGCCGCCATCATCATTGGCCACGATGGACGCGGATCGCTCGCTGCCCGCCATCCCCGTCCCGCGCCGGCCTCGTGTCGCGTTGGTTCCACGGCTCGTTATGTTGCAGAGCCAAATAGCGTTGCCGCCCCGCACGCACGGCGACGCGCTCTCAGGTGCCCTCGGCCAACTCGTGCAGCGCCTCGAGGTCGGCGATCTCGACCTTGCCGCCGGAGAGCAGCATGATCGTGCCGTTGCTCTTGAGCTGCGTAAATGTGCGGCTGACGGTTTCCGTGGTCAGACCGAGGTAGTCGCCGATGTCGGTGCGACTCATCAACACCGAGACCGGGTTGCCTTTTTGGCCGCGCCGTCTGGCCCGCGTGGAGAGCAACAGCAGGAAGGAGGCGATCTTCTCGCGCGCCGTCTTGCGGCCGAGCAGCAGCATCTGCTCCTGCGCTGCGGCAAGCTCGTGGCTGGCCAAGCCGAGCAGACGCCGTTCCATCTTGGGAAAGCGCTCCAGCATGGCCTCCAGCTTGCGGCGCGGGAAGCGGCACAGCGTGGCCGGGCTGACCGCCTCGGCGCTGTACGCATAGGTCTCGTCGTTAGCCAAGCCAAGGAAATCGCCCGGGAACAGGAAGCCGGTCACCTGGCGCCGGCCGTCGGGCAGAAGCTTGTAGACCTTCATCGTGCCGGCGGTCACGTTGAACACATGGTCCGCCTTCTCTTCTTCGTCGAACAGCGGGTCGCCGGGCCCGAGCTCCACGCTGGTGACGATCGACGACAGCTCGTGGAGCTCGTCCGACGCCAAGTCCGCACAGATTGTCAATTGGCGCACTGAACAGGCGCTGCAGGGGGTGGCACCGACCGACTCTGCGCGGCCCAGGGGTTCAGCAAGCTCCTGAATTCGTTTGACTTCGAATGGTGACATCATGCGGTTCACGCTGTCTACCTATAATGGCGATCGTTTCTCCGCTCAAATCATAGCGCTTGGGACGGCGGGGTACAAACATCGCGTTATCGGCTCGGTACAGGGCATACTGCAAACGCTAGGTTCCGTAAAGTCATTGGCCGGGTTCAACGGCCGGACTGGACCAGCGGCAAGGTCAGGCGGAAGCAGGTTCCCGCTCCGGTCGAGCTCTCAAGATAGATGTCCCCGCCATGCGCGCGAATCAAGTCGCGGGCGATGGCCAGTCCGAGGCCGGTCCCACCCGGCCGCGCCGAGCCCGAGAAGGGCTGAAACAACTTCTCGCGCGCCCGGGGCGGCAGGCCGGGACCGTTGTCCGAGATGTGCACGATCAGCTGCTCGCCGTCGCTTCCGGCCGAAACGTCGACCTCGGTCGCACCGGCCTCAATGGCGTTCTGGCCGAGGTTGGAGAAGACACGGAACAGCTGCTGCCGGTCCGCCTCGACCTCGATGCCCGGGCCCAGCCGGTTCTGCCAGACCGCCTTGCCGTTCACCGGCCCGGGCAGCGAGGCGCCCACATCGTTCACGAGATCGCCCAGCTCGAAGCGGTCGAGGTCGAGCGAGGCCGGGCCCTCGCGAGTGAAGCTGAGGGTCTGGGCGCACAGATCGACCGCCCGGTCTATCGCACCCATCAGGGTCGGAGTGACGCGCCGCACCTCGGGGTCCTCGCTGTCCGCCAGGCGGTCGGAGACCAAGCGGGCCGTGGCCAGGATGTTCTTCAGGTCGTGATTGATCTTGGTCACGGCGATGCCGAGCGCCGCCAGGCGCGTCTTCTGCTGCAGGGCGCCGCGCAGGCCCTGTTGCATGCTCGCCAGTTCGCGCTGGGCGACCCCGATCTCGTCGCTTCGATCCGAGGGTGCGATGCCGCGCGTGGCGTCCTCCGGGTCCTCGCGGAATGCCACCATGGCTTCGGTTATGCGCCGCATCGGGCGCACCATCAGGCGGTGCAGACTGTAGTATACCAGCATCGCGGTGAACAACGAGATGACCAGCGAGAGCAACAGGATCCGCCCCGAGAAATCGATCATCGCGGTCTTGAGCGGCGCCTCGTCGAGGACGACCTCTACGAGAAGGTCCAGATCCTTGGGCGATGGCCCGAGCACGCGCAACACCCGGCCCTCGGGTGCCTGCAGCGTCACGAAAGCTTCGCCGATCAGGCCGAAGAAACCGGCCTGGCGCAGGTCGAAGGTGGCGTCGATCTTGTCGGGCGGCTCGGCCAGCAGCATGAGCTTGCCCGCGCCCGGCTTCTTGAGCGCGATCATCTTGGCGCCGGCGTGGCTCAACAGCTCGAGCTCGAGCTCTTCATCGACCATTTGGTTCGGCGTCGCCTCCAGGGCGAGGATCGCCAAGTGTGCGTCGGCCAGGCGCTCTTCCAGATAGACCTTGCGGAAACGGCCGATCGACGGTGCATAGATCAGCACTTCGGCCAGCATGACGAAGCCGATAGTCAACAGCAGCAACCGCGCGGAAAGGCCGGCCGCAGCGGGCGGAAGGCTCAAATGCTTGCCCATCATGGCACCTGCTTATAGCACGCGCCGTAGGCGATTGCCTCAGTTTTGCACCTGGACCGTCTGGTCCAGGACACCATCAATCAAGAAAAGTAGAAACATGAAAAAGAGGCGTGCCGCACCCCAAGGGGGAGAGGAGAGGCCCACTGGGGTGCGGTCGCGCCATCCACCTGGCAAAGCCAGAAAGCGAAAATCAGCTTAGTTGGCTTTGCAGGGGTTGCACTTGGCCGCCGCGCAGGGGTTGCATGGGTTGACCTTGGCTGCCGCACAAGGGTTGCACGGGTTGCACTTGGCCGCCGCACAAGGGTTGCACGGGTTGCACTTGGCCGCTGCACAGGGATTGCAGGGATTGCACCCGGCAACGATCTGCACCGAAGTGTCCGCGGCCTTCACGGCAGCGGTCGGCAGCGCAACGGCGGAGCTTGCAAGGGTCGCCACGCTAAGGGCCACCACGGTTTTCTTAATCATAGTTTTCTCCCGACTTGAGATACCGGCGTCGCCGGCGGTCACTCACCGCATTCCCCGCGCGACCGCGCAGGCGCCTGACTGCAGCGAACTGTTGGTCTAATCTTGCACCTTCCAGGGCCAATTGCGATTCACGTATGGTCCCGCGGGTTTCAATTAATCGTGAGAACGACCCGGGCGCCGGGCGTTAACCAAGGCGGGAAAGCAAGCGCACGATCCTTTTGCTGCCCTCGCCGAACAGCTTGGGGATATAGAAGCTGCCGGCCGCCCGCTTGCCGAGTTCGCCCCGGGTGGGGTAGGGCGCTATCATCTGGGCCATGGCGCCGACCTTGAGCTTCTGCGAGATCGCCAGAATCCAGGGCTGGATCAGATCCCCGGCCTGCGGTCCGACGATCGCGGCGCCCAGGATCCGGCCGTTCGGCCGCGCGATTACTTTGACCAGGCCGTCGGTCATCCGCTCGGTCTGGGCCCGGTCGCTTTCCGCAAAGGGCGCGCGAAGGATCCGGATGCTGCCCGGCGCCTTGCGTGCCTGGGCCTCGGTCAGGCCGACGTTGGCCAGCTCCGGCTCGGTATAGGTGACCCAGGGCACGGCGTCGTGTTTGACCTTGGCCGGCAGGCGGAACAGGGCATTGCGAATCACGATCCCTGCATGGTAGCCGGCCATGTGGGTAAACTGATAGCCGCCGGCCACGTCGCCGGCGGCGTAGACCTTGCGGTTGCTGGTGCGCAGCCGGGCATCCGTCCGAATTCCCTTGTTGTCGTAGTCGATGCCCGCCGCATCCAGGTTCAGGCCCTCCAACGACGGCCGGCGCCCCGCCGCCAGCAGAAGCGTGCTGCCCTCGATCTGCCGCGTGGCGCCGTCACGCTCCACCGTCACCACGACGCCTTCCTTGGCCTCGGCAACGCCCACTACCTTGGTCCGCTCGTGCAGTTCGATGCCGCCGGCCCGCAGTTGGCAGCGCACGATCTCGACCAGCTCGGGATCGTCCTTTGGCATGATATCAAACATCTCGATCACGCTGACCCTGGCGCCCAGGTTTCGGAAGGCCTGGCCCAGTTCGCAGCCGATCGGCCCGCCGCCGATGACGATCAGATGTTCGGGCAGCTCGGTCCGGTCGAAGATTGTCTCGTTGGTCAGGAAGGGCACTTTGTCCAGGCCCGGAATCGGAGGGACCAGGGGCTTGGAGCCGGTGGCGACCACGATCCGTCGGGCCTTGACGCGCCGGTCGCCGGCCTCGACCTCCCGGCGGCCGGTGAAGCGCGCCGCCGCCTGTATCACGGTGATCCCTAGGCCCTCGAACCGTTCGACCGAGTCCATCGGCTCGATGGCCGCGATGACCCCCTGCACGTGCCCCTGCACGCGGCAGAAATCCACCTCGGGCGCGGGGAATCGTACGCCCAGCCGGTCCGCCAGGCGATGGCCTTGCGCCGCTTTGCCGGCGGCGATCAGCGCCTTCGAGGGCACGCAGCCGTAGTTGAGGCAGTCGCCGCCCATCTTCCCTTTTTCGATCAGCACGGTGCGGGCGCCCAGCTGCGATGCGCCGGCCGCCACCGACAGGCCGGCCGAACCGGCGCCGACGACACAGATATCGGCCTCGATCGTCTCAGGCATTCGTTCCCCCTAGCGGTGCGCCCTCATTGCCGTGCCGGCCGCCCGGGTCGGCGGCGACGGTGTCGACGAAGAGGGCCTCGAAGCGGCACCGGGGCACGGGATTTCGGGCCGTGCCGTACCTTATGGTCAGTTCCTGTCCGCGCCGTTGACAGATCCAAGGGCCACGCTTATACAGCCCCGGCAAAACAAATCCAGCCATTCTATGGAGTTGCCGCAGTGAAGCGCACTTTCCAACCCAGTGTGCTCGTCCGCAAGCGCCGCCACGGGTTCCGCGCCCGCATGGCCACCGTGGGCGGCCGCAAGATTCTCGCCCGGCGCCGCGCCAAGGGTCGCAAGCGCCTGTCTGCCTAGAGGCGATGACGCCGAGCCTCCGGCGCCTGCGCAAACGGCCCGAGTTTCTGCGTGTCGCGCGCGCTCGCCGCAGATGGGTGACACCGGGGCTGATCCTTCAGGTCCGGCGGCGCCAAGCGGAGGAGACGGCGCGAGCCGCGCCGAACGACGAGCCGGAGGCCATCGGGGTCGGGTTTACCGCCAGCCGCAAGGTCGGCAAGGCGGTCGAGCGGAACCGGGCACGACGGCGCCTGCGCGCCGTGGCCCGGGAGGTGCTGCCGGCGGCGGGTGCTCCGGGACACGACTATGTGCTGATCGCACGTGCCGGCACGCTCGGCCGTCCCTATATAGAACTGTCAAAGGACCTCAAGACCGCACTCGCCCGCGTGAGTGCCGAGCCAAGGGAGCCGGAGCGCCGGCAAAAGGGGAAAACAGGGCGCGCATGAAGCTTGTCGGTCTCATCCTGGTGGGCCTCATAAGGGTCTACCAGCTGCTGTTGTCACCCTATCTGCCGGCCAGTTGCCGGTACCATCCGGGGTGCTCGACCTACGCCGCCCAGGCGATCGTGATGCACGGACCCCTGCGCGGCCTCTGGCTGGCCGTCAGGCGGATCGTCCGCTGTCATCCCTGGGGCGGCATGGGCTACGACCCGGTGCCGCCGAAGGCCGGCAGGGAGGTCCGTCAAGATATCGTCTCGGAGCGGCGGGTCCGCTCGCCCGCCACCCGGCCGGAGCGGGTTATCTGGGAGCATTCGGAGTGATCGACAATCGCAACCTGATCCTGGCGGTCGTCCTGTCGCTCGCCATCCTGATCGGCTTCCAGTACTTGGTCGTGGATCCGCAGCAGCAGTTCGCCGAACAACAGGCGGCGCAGCAGATCCCCCCCACCGCCGGGCAAGGAGAGATCCCGCTGCCCGGAGCGACCACGGAGCCCTTGCCGCCCGGCGCGGAGACCGCCGCGCCCGATGTCTCAGCCGCCATGAGCCGCGAGGCGGCGCTCGAGCAAGGTCCACGGGTGAGGATCGAGACGCCGGTCCTGAGCGGTTCCATTGCGTTGCGCGGCGCTCAGCTGGACGATTTGATCCTGACCCGCTACCACGAGACCATTGCCGACGACAGCCCGAAGATCGACCTGCTGTCACCGGTGAAAACGGCGAAGCCGTATTACGCCTACTTTCGGTGGTCGTCCGGCGACCGGACGCTCGAGCTGCCGGACGGCGCGACGCTCTGGCAGGCCG
This sequence comes from uncultured Kiloniellales bacterium, assembly GCA_947259625.1. GTDB lineage: Bacteria > Pseudomonadota > Alphaproteobacteria > Kiloniellales > JAKSDN01 > CAMYKD01. Next base: position 13,351 of record CAMYMY010000026.1, read on the forward strand.
ACAGCCGAACCTTGACGCCCGACAGGCCGGTCACCCTGACCTGGACCAACAGCCAGGGGGTGCGCTTCGAGCAGGTCATCTCGCTAGACGAGGGTTACATGTTCACGGTAACCCAGCGCGTCGTCAACAAGGGGAGCGCCACCGTCGCCTTGTCCCCCTTCGGCTTGATCGCGCGCACCGGCCATCCGGATGTCTTGGGATTCTACATCCTGCACGAGGGGCTGATCGGCGTGTTCGACGAGACGCTCGAGGAAAAGGACTACGACGAGCTCGAAGAAAGCGGCACCATCCAGCACAGCACAACCGGCGGCTGGCTCGGCATCACGGACAAGTACTGGCTGGTCGCCCTGATCCCGGACCAACAGAAAGCAGTCCACGCCCGCTTCGTCCACAGTGCCGGCACCAATCCGGGCAAGTACCAGAGCGACTTCCTTTATGACGCCGTCAGCGTGCCGCCGGGCAGGAGCCTGGAGAACACCAGCCGCCTCTTCGCCGGCGCCAAGGAGGTTTCCCGGCTCGACGCCTATCAGGAAGAACTCGGCATCGTCCGCTTCGACCGGGCCGTCGATTTCGGCTGGTTCTATTTCCTGACCAAGCCGTTCTTCTACATGCTGCACTATTTCGCGGGGAAGCTCGGCAATTTCGGCCTGTCGATCCTGCTGGTTACCGTGATCATCAAACTGGTGTTCTTCCCGCTGGCCAACAAGTCCTACAGGGCCATGGCAAAGATGAAGAAGCTGCAGCCGGAAATGGTGCGTCTCAAGGAGCGCTTCGGCGAGGACAAGCAGCGCCTGAACCAGGAGATGATGACGCTGTACAAGAAGGAAGGCGCCAATCCCATGTCCGGCTGCCTGCCTATCGTGATCCAGATCCCCGTGTTCTTCGCGCTCTACAAGGTGCTGTTCGTCACCATCGAAATGCGCCACACGCCGTTCTACGGCTGGATCCACGACCTCTCGGCGCCGGACCCGACCTCGGTGCTGAACGGCTTCGGCCTCCTACCCTGGGAGATCGGCGACATCGGCCTGCTGGCCATCCTCAACATCGGGGTCTGGCCGATCGCGATGGGTCTGACCATGGTGCTGCAGCACCGCCTCAATCCGCAGCCGACGGACCCGGTGCAGGCCAAGGTCTTTCTGATGATGCCGATCGTCTTCACCTTCCTGCTGGCCCAGTTCCCGGCTGGTCTGGTGATCTATTGGACCTGGAACAACCTGCTGTCGATCATCCAGCAAATGGTGATCATGAAGCGCGCGGGCGTACCGATCGGCCGTGGGGGCGGCAGCCAACCTAGGCACACGCGCCAGCCCGAGCCCAAGAAGGATGCCGACACGTCCAAGCGCCAGGACCAGCCCGAGGTCGAGACCGACAGCAACACGTCCCAGGGTCAGCCCGAGTCCGAGCCGAGGATGGACGGCAAGACATCCAAGCGCCAGCGCCGCGCCAAAGCCAAAAGGGACGGTAAGGCGTCCAAGCGTCAACGCCGGTCTGGGGCCGAGACCGACCTCCGTTGACCGGTGCCGATCCTGCCGATGCCGCGCGTGCGCTGGAAGTAGGCCGCCTGCTTTTCGCGCAGCCCTGCCACTTTCTGATCTCCGCGGCCAGGGCCGATCAGCTTCCCGAGGCCGAGCTGCCCGAGATCGCCTTTGCCGGCCGCTCGAACGTCGGCAAGTCGAGCTTGGTCAATGCGCTCACCGGCCGCAGGACGCTGGCCCGCACGTCAAACACGCCGGGGCGGACGCAACTGCTCAATTTTTTCGACCTGGGCGGCCGCCTGGTGCTCGTCGACCTGCCGGGATACGGCTACGCCCGCGCCTCGAAGACCGCCATCCGCCAATGGACCGGCCTGACCCGCCACTATCTCAAAGGGAGGACCGGGCTGCAGCGGGTCTGTCTTCTGATCGACGCGCGCCACGGCCTCAAGGCGGCGGACCTGGAGGTCATGGCCATGCTCGACAGCGCCGCCGTCTCCTACCAGGCGGTTCTGACCAAGGCTGACAAGACCAAGACGGGCGCCCTGGCCGAGACCGTGAAGACGATCGAGGCGCGGCTCGCCCGCCACCCGGCCGCTCATCCCGAGATCCTGGTCACCAGCGCGCTCGCCGGAACCGGGATCGGCGAGCTGCGCGCGGCCATCGCCGCGCTGGCGGCGCCCGCTCCCGCGCGTTAGAGTTTCCGGCATGGCTCCGAGGAACATCAGCGACACCAAGCATTGGCTGCGCACCGCCCGGACCATCACCGAGGCGCTGCCCTACATGCGCCGTTACGCCGGCAAGACCTTCGTGATCAAGTACGGCGGCCATGCCATGGGCGACGAGGAGCTCTCGGAGCTTTTCGCCCGCGACATCGTGCTGCTGAAACAAGTCGGGGTTCACCCGGTCGTGGTGCACGGCGGTGGTCCGCAGATCGGCAAGATGCTCGAGCGGCTGTCCGTGAAGAGCGAGTTCGTCGACGGCCTACGGGTGACCGACGCGGCCACCGTGGAAGTCGTCGAGATGGTGCTCTCGGGCGCGATCAACAAGCAGATCGTCAACGCCGTCAACACGGCCGGCGGCACGGCGATCGGCCTCTCGGGCAAGGACGGCAGCCTGATCCGGGCGACCAAGTTGCGCCGCACCAAGCGCGACGATCAATCCAACATCGAGAGCGTCCTGGACCTGGGTTTCGTCGGCGAGCCGAGCCGGATCAACCCGCAGATCCTCATCTCGCTGGAGCAGGCGGGCATGATCCCGATCATCGCACCGATCGGGGTCGGCCCTGAGGGCGAGACCTACAACATCAACGCGGATACGGTGGCCGGTGCGGTGGCCGGGGCGCTCGGCGCGGCGCGCCTGCTGCTGCTCACCGACGTGATCGGCGTGCTCGACAAGACAGGCGAGCTGGTCACCGACCTCGCGGTCGATCAGGTGCCGGCGCTTGTGGCCGACGGCACCATCTCGGGCGGCATGATCCCGAAGGTGGAAACCTGTGTCCACGCCGTCGAGCAGGGCGTCGATGCGGCGGTGATCCTGGATGGCCGTGTCGCACACACCATGCTTCTGGAGATCTTCACCGAACGCGGCGTCGGCACGCTGATCAAGCGCGCTTGACCCGGCCTGCTCCTTTGAGCGGGAGACGGGCGGTCAAGCGGACAGGGTCTGAAAGAATCCCAGTTGCCAGTCCATCTCGTCCGGCGTCAGCGGGTAGTCCACACCGCCGCGCGCGTGAAGAACGTCGCTCGGCGAAATTCCGCCCATGTGCAATTGAAGCTGGGTCGCGACACGCATGCCGAGATCCGCTTTCCAGGCCAGCGCCGTCACCCCCTTGGCGCTGCCGGCCCCGAGTATGCGGTCCACCGTGGCCTCGTCCATTCCGGTGCGCAGTACGAGGGCCTCGCGCACCAGGGCACGATCCCCCCGGGCCAGCGCCTGGAGCAGCACCTCGTCGTCCAGTTGGCCGGTGCCCTGCAGACGCCGAGCGAGATCCTTCGGCGTCTCACTGGCTTCACAATCGGCCTTGGCCCCATCCGCCAAACGACGGTGCACCTCATCCGCCACGCGCTTGGCCGTCTCGCGGTCCAGTTCCTCGCGGCTCTGGAGCTTCCGCAGCAGGTTGTCGGCCACAAAGGCCGCGAGCTTGCGCACCATCCCCGGCGACAGCTTCGGCCGGCCGACGAGCGGTTCGTGCCAGGATTTCACTTCGTGGGCCTGATCGACCAGGCTGTCCAGGGTCTCTTCGCGAATTTGCGCGCTGGTGTTGACCAGCAGGGCGGCGATTGCATCGCGATCTTCGGTTCCGACGACCGCGTCGGCCACCGTCTCGCCAAGACCTCTGCGACGCGAAATCGCCTTCAGCTTTCCCGAAGCGCAACCCTCGCCGATGATCTCGATCAGATCACGGTCGGCCAGCAGGGGCGAGAATTCGAGCACGGGACAGGCGACGACCTCTTCGGTGTCGCGCGCCAAGCGCTGGATGATCGGAGGTGGCGCATCGACCAGGTCGCGGAGGGCGTCGGCCAGGATCTGGCGGACGCGCGTCGCATGGTCTTGGGCCAGCAGTTCGAGCGTCTCCACCACATAACGCTGGGCCTGCTCCTGGTCTTGTTCGCCCAATTGGGGCATCAGGCGGGCCACCTTGGCGGCCAGATCCCGGCGTACGGTCTCGTCGCTGTCCCGGGCCAGCATCAGATCGGCTTGCGCGGGCGTCCGAACGTTGCCGGCGGTCCGGCGGCGGACCTCGGGCGAGGAGTCCGCGGCCAGGAAGTACAAGATTTCAGGGCGGATATCCGATCGGGCCGCGAGATCGGCGCGTACGCCCGAATCCTCATGACGAACGAGACGCTTCGAGTCCTCGTAGGTCATCGGCGGTTCTTCCCGGCCCTTCCTTCCGAACAGTCGAATCATGCCGACGTGCCGTTCTTCTTTGGCGGTGCGAACTCCAAGCCACCCTTGCCGCGGCGCTTGACCGCATACATGGCCGTGTCGGCGCGGTCGAGCAGCGACTGCACGTCCTCGGCAGTGCCCGGATCGAATGCGGCGATTCCAACCGACAGTCCGAGCGGATGTTCCGGGTCCGCGGTGAAATGAGCCAGCGCGGCCGCCGCAGCGATTAGGGCTTCGCCCTTTTCTTCCGCGATCGCGGCCGGCATTCCGGCGCAGAACAGTGCGAACTCGTCACCGCCGAGCCGGGCCGCCAGGTCTCCCGTGCGGCCCTGGGTGCGCAGGATTCCGGTCAGCGCCAGGAGCGCCTTGTCGCCGACCTGATGGCCATGCCGGTCGTTGACCAGCTTGAAGTTATCGAGGTCGATATAGAACAGCGTCGCCGCCTGGGTCTTGCCTTCCGGCCGGGCGAAGTGCTGCTCGAGCCGGTCCACGAAGCTTCGCCGGTTGAGCAGGCCGGTCAAGGGATCGGTCGAGGACAGCTTTTCGAGCTCCTCCTCGCGGGCCAGTAGTTGATTGGTCACGCCGATCTGGGCGCTCACCTCGTCCAGCAGGATCGACTCCTCCTCGCCCGGGACGGCCTCCGAAATCCCCTGCCAAAGGCAGAGCGCTCCGTTCACGCGACCCTGGTAACGGGTTGCCCGGAGCAGCAGACAGCGGCCGTCGGCCTGCGCTTCCAGCACCACCTCGCCCGCGGCGAGGCGGTCCAGCAAAGGCGCCAACACGCTCTGGGGCGGCTTGCTTCCTGCTTGGGCCACGCGAGCGAACGCTTCGCCCGGGGCCCGGCAGTAAATGGCGACACCCAGGGCCGGCAGGGCCGGGACCAAGGCCTCTGCGGCCGCCATGAGCAGGCGGACCGGTTCGAGCTCGTCGCGCACCATGCGCAGGATATAGGCGAGCAGCCGCTGCCGGTGCCGGGCGCGGGCGAGGGCGGCCTCGTGCGCCCGCTCGTCGGTAATGTCGCGACAGGTGCCGCGTACGCCGAGCCATTCGCCATCCGGGCCGTGTAGCGGCAGGCCAGTGGCCGACAGGCAGGCGGCCTTGCCGTCGGCGTCGCGGAACCAGACTTCGACTTGGTCCACCGGCATGTGCGCGGCAAAGGGCGAGGCCTCCGCCTCGCCGGCCCCCAGCAGAAAGCTTTGGACGCGATGTCCGACCAACTCTGAGGCGGCGAAGCCCAGCGCGCCGCGCGGCGA